>JAFOZC010000069.1 GCA_017391305.1 Oscillospiraceae bacterium
CGGAATCGTAGACAGGAAACTCGCCCCTTGCGGTAGCTGTGTACCACAAGGGGCGAGCTCTGTGCTATGGAATCAAAGCTCAGGATGCTTTACCTTTACGGCAAAGGCGGCAGGATCGGCGCTTTTGAAGAAGGCACTGCCGGCTACCAGAACATTGGCGCCATTTTGACAGCAGATCTTGCCGGTTTCCACATTCACCCCTCCGTCTACCTCTAACTCGCATTGGGGGTTGTGCAGGTCGATCCACTGACGGATCTGCTTGAGCTTGGGCATCATATCCTCCATAAAGGCCTGTCCACCGAAGCCGGGCTCTACGGTCATGACCAATATCAGGTCACAGTAGGGGAGGAAGGGAAGCACTGCCTCCGCAGGAGTGCGGGGCTTGACGGAAATGGCGGCCTTCACCCCCAATTCACGGATACGCTTCAGGGCAGTGAGGGTATTTTCCTCTGTATCCGCTTCCACATGAATCGTCAGGATGTCACTGCCTGCCTTGCAGAAATCCTCTACATAACGGATAGGTCTGTCGATCATCAGGTGGACATCCAGAGGAAGCTCCGTGATCCTGCGAATGGCGGCAACCACGGGGATACCGATGGTAATATTCGGCACAAAGAGACCGTCCATCACATCCACGTGTACATAGTCCGCCCCCGCAGGACTAAGGGCTCGAATGTCCCTTTCCAGATTGACAAAATCTGCAGAGAGAATAGAAGGAGATAATTTGATCATAGTTAGCCTCCATTGCATACAATAGCTTACAGCCATGGGAAGTTCCGCTCACGCAGATTGGCTGTTACAGTATGATTATAGCTCTAAATTACCTCTATGTCAATTTTTTCCTACAATATTTTACTGTCGGAATGTCATAATAATATCAGATTCCCGAAGACAGAGCCTTCCGCCTACGGGAGTCTGGATCAATCAGACGAAGGAGAATGGATTATGAATCATTCCTGCAGCGCAAACCGTAGCATCCAGTGTACCGTGAATCAGTGCAAATACCACTGTGGCGCAGAGAACTACTGCTCTCTGGAGCGGATCATGGTCGGTACTCACGAGACCGATCCCACTGCCAAGCAGTGTACCGACTGCATGTCTTTCGACAGAAAGTAAAAAGCCCTGAGGACTGCTTCGGCAGTCCTTATTTTTTCCCTCTTTCCCAATACAGATTCAGTACCGCACCGTAGAAGAGAATGGAAATGCAAACATATAACCAAAACATACCCATTGCAATTATGGATAGACTACCGTATAATACAGAGTAAGAGCCGAAATGTCTGGCATAATAGGAATAACCCGAGGTAAAAATCAGCCAGCTTCCCGATGCCAAAGATGCACCGGGAAGAGCGAAGCCCACAGAGAGCTTTCGGTTAGGAAAGACGCAGTACATCCCCAGAAACAGAACCGTAAGAAGCAGGAAGAGAAGCAGTGCCCGAAATTGCAAGATCCTTCCTATGAAATTCAAGATAGGGACAGGATTTTTTAGAAAATAGCCTGCAAGCTCCCTGCCAAAGCTACTTAGGGTCAGAGTCAGCAGCAATGCAAAGATCAGGATCACCATATAGGCCATACTGATCATACGACTGTGGAAATAGGATCGCTTATCCCGTATGCCGTAAATGGCGTTGAGCCCCTGACGGATGCAGTAAATCCCTGCGGAAGAGGACCAGACAGCAACCACAGCGGTTGTAGACAGCAGGACACCGCCGGAATTCTCCTCCATATCAGAGACAAGCCGTTCCATTAAGGGGGACAATATTTCCGGGATCAAACCCCTGACACTCTGCAGCAGTACCTCCGGCTCAAATCCGAAATAGGGCAGCAACGCAATGATCAGCATGATCCCCGGAAAGATGGACAGGAAGATATAAAAGGATGCATTTGCTGAGTAGATCCCAATACGGTATGCTGACAGATCACGGATCAGCTTCCTGAATTTGTCATAGAATTTCACAGATAACTCACTTCCATCCATATATTTCTATTATATTTTACCTGATCAATTTGACAAGTTGGGTCGAAAATGATATAATAGAAAAAAAAATTATCATCAATATGAGGAACACAGAATGAAATATGAATTCAGCACTGCCATTTCCAGCTTCTGTGCCATCACAGGCCTCTCCTCCGCTATGGCACAGGTGAAGGCGGCAGGTTATGACAGCTTCGATTTTCCCTTCAGTGTATATAGCGTGGGCTTTCAAGCCCCTATGGTTCAGCAGGACTGGCGGAGCTTCCTCCGCTCCGTCAAGGAGCTGTGTCGACAGCTTGAGCTGCCTGTCAGCCAAGGACATGCTCCCTGGCTGCAGGATATTCCCTCTGACTTCCATTACGTTTCCCCGGACGAGCTGTACCATCGTTGCATAGAGGCCGCGGCATACTTAGGATGTAAGCACCTGATATTCCACCCCGTCCGCTTACGGGAACGGATCGACTCCCTGTCTTTGAAGGAACGGATCCATGATTGGAATGTGCGCTGGTTCCACGAGCTTATCCGTACAGCAGAGAATTATGATGTGTACATTAATTTGGAGAATACCTTTGATTCCCATTTTGTACAGAAGGCGGGAGATCCCTCCTATCCCTATACCACGGGGGAGGATATGCTCAGACTCTTGCGGGATATCGGCAGTGACAGGATCCGCCTCTGTCTGGATACCGGACATGCAAACAACAGCCATCGGGATATTCCTGCCATGATCTACAGCATGAAGGGAGAGCTTGCCACCCTTCACCTCAATGACAACTTCGGGCTCAAGGAGGGAAGCTTCAGTGATATCCATCTGTTCCCGGGGAAGGGACAGATCTCTTGGGCGCCCATCATGAAGGCTTTACAGGATATATCCTATAAGGGGATCTATAATATCGAGCCTATCGACAGCCTTCCGAAGGTAGATGACGGAGAAAGAATCCGACTTTTGGCTCATGGCAGAGAGAAACTGAAGGAAATGCTGAGTTTACAACAGGTATAATATGACAATTCTGTCTCTAAAGGGTATCAAATCAAATTATTTTCCTATATCAGTTATCCATTTCCTCTTGTGGATTATCCAAAACCAACTACCTTTTCGGAATGTTATGATTAATTCATAAAAATAGTTGAACTTTGGGTTTGAACCTGCTATAATGTACACGATTCATGGATAAATTGGGAAATATGCCATATATTGTGTGTACTACATTTTTCTGTGAATACAACTATTTTATGAGGAGAAGTGATCCACAAATGAAGAAGAGAATCCTTAGCATGATTCTTGCAGTGGCCATGGTCATGTCCATGTTTGCAGGGATCGCAATCACCGCTTCTGCGGCAGAAGGCAACTTTGAGCTTGCCAATGCCATCGCTGTCGGTGATACCGTTATTTTGGCTAATGTCGATGGCACCAAGGTTTTCACCGGCGTAGCTAACAGCATCGGTGTAGCGGCAGATGCCACTCCCGTTGGCAACATCCTGAATTCTGCCGAGGCCGCTACCCTCACTGTTGAGGCCGGTACTGCAGAAGGCTCCGTTGCTTTCAAGATGGAAGACGGCACCTACATCGGCTTCACCGGAACTTCCAACAAGCTGTACGCTCTGGAAGCTATCGAGGATGCAAGCTCTTGGATGGTTGTTATTACCGAAGGCGCTGCTGTTGTTACCAACGTTGCTAACGAAGCAAGAGTTCTTCAGTACAACAAGAGCAACCCCAGATTCTGTGCTTACACCGGATCTCAGGGCGATGTTAACTTCTTTAAGCCCAGCGAAGGCTGCACCCACGAGAATGCTACCGGCACCGTTGTAACTCCGGCTACCTGTGTTGATGCCGGTGAGATGACTTTCACCTGCACCTGCGGCGCTACCTGGACTGCTGCGATCCCCGCTCTGGGTCACAGCTATAACGAGGGCACTGTTACTACCGACCCCAAGTGCACCGAGGAAGGCGTTCTGACCAAGAACTGCACCGTTTGTAATGCAGAGATCACTGAGGTTGTCCCCGCTCTGGGTCATAACTATGTCGATGGCTTCTGCACCGTGTGCAATGCTGAGCAGGCTCCCATTGCTCACTTCAAGGCTGTCTCCCTGGCAGAGGTCATGGAAGGCAACTATGTCATCGGCGCTATCAGAGCCGATGTATACCCCACTGTTTATCTGGCAACCGGCACTGTGAAGGGTGGCGACTGGGTCGTTTCCGACACTGCTATCACTGCTAACGAAGAGGACACTGTTTCCAGCGAGAACTTCCCCGTTGACGGACAGATCTTCGTATTCAAGGGCAACAACACCGACGGCTTCACCATCGGCTTCGAGCTGGACGGCGTTATGCAGTATCTGGGCTACACCGATACCACCGCTAACAGAAAGCTGGCTTTCGCTCCCGAGTATGAGACCATTCTCTGGACCGTTATTGAGACCGGCAAGGGCGGCTTCGCTCTGAGCTCTCCCTATGAGGGCGGCAATGTTACCGTTTCCCAGAACTCCACCTCCAACACCGCTATCCGTGGCTATAAGAGCGGTGCTATCTACACCGGCCTGTACCTCTTCAGCGAGTTCGTATACTGCGCACACGAGAACACCACCGAGATCGCTGCTGTAGATGCTGACTGCACCACCGCCGGCAATACCGCAGGTGTTGTATGTAATGACTGCGGCCGCACCCTTTCCGGCAACGAGACCATCCCCGCTCTGGGCCACAACACCTCCATCAGTGTTGTCAACGGCAATGTCGTTATGGTTTGCGCTAACTGCGACCTGGAAGAGTCTGTTGCTCTCAACACCATCGCTGAGGCAAAGGCTTACACCGACAAGACCGTCGTTTACAACGTCAAGGGTATCGTTACCTATGTAAACGGCCGTAACGTCTACATCGAGGACGAGAACGACGCTATCTGCGCTTATTTCGCAGCTGACTTCGACACCTCCGCTATCGAGCTGGGCGACGAGATCTTCGTCTCCGCTACCATGACCGAGTACAAGGGTCTGCTGGAACTGAATGCTCCCGCTGAGTATCATGTTCTGTCCAAGGGCAACGAGCTGCCCAACAAGGAAGTCACTCTGGCTGAGCTGCTGGCTGACACCGAGAACGCATTCCTGGGCGAGCGCGTTACTGTCACCGGTCTGAAGGTTGGTATCATCAACACCGGCGCTTCTACCAATCTGACTGACGCCGAGGGCAACACCATTGCTCTGTTTAAGGCTGCCAACATGGCTGAGAACGTTACCGAGGGCGACACCATCACCGTTACCGCTATCGTTTCTGCTTACAATGCATATCAGCTGATCGTTAACCCCGGCACCATCCTCACCGACATCGTTGTCACCGATGAAGGCAGCAATGACACTCCTATCGAGACTGTTGACATCGCTACCGCTAAGGCCGGCGAAGCTGGCACTTACTACCAGGTCGAGGGTGTTGTTACTGCAATGTCCGCCGACAAGAGAACCATCTACATTCAGGACGCTACCGCCGGTATCGCTCTGTACCTGACTGCAAGACCTGCTGAGGCTGTTTGCGCTCTGGGTGATAAGGTCAAGGCTTATGGCGCATACAAGCTGTACAACGGCCTGATCGAGCTGGATGCTATCGACGCTTCCAACCCCGACTTCTTCGAGATCCTGTCCTCCGGCAATACTGTTGAGGCTCAGCTGGTTGATATCTTTACTCTGTCTGTCGATCTTGACAACGAGTACCTGGCAGAGAAGGTTCGCATCGAAGGTGCTACCATCACTGCTATTGATGACAAGAACACCATCACTCTGGATCAGAACGGAACCACCATCACCATCTACAAGGCTCCTGCTCTGACTGAAGAGTTTGTTGTTGGCGCAATCATCAATGTTACCGCAGTTGTTAGCTCCTACAATGGCTATCAGCTTCTGGTCAATGAGGCTTCTGACATCGAGTTCGTTTCCGCTCCTCAGCCCGAAGAGCCCGAGCAGCCCAAGGAGCCCATCCTCGTAGAAGGCATCAAAATCGGCCATACCCTGAACCTGGCCAGCGATATCTCCATCAACTTTGCTGTTCAGACCTCCGTGCTGAACGCATACGAGACTTATTATCTGGAGTGCAAGCTCCCCATCTATGAAAACGGTGAGATCACCGGCTACAACACTATTAATGTTGAGCCCGTTCTCAATGGCAACTACTACTACTTCACTCTGCTGGGTGTTACCGCAGTCATGATGAACGACATGGTCGAGGCTACTCTCCACATGACCATCGGCGATCAGCCCTACGTTTCCACTGTTGATACCTATAGCGTTGGCACCTATGCATACTCCCAGCTCAACAAGGCTAATGCATCTGCCGCTCTGAAGGCTCTGTGCGCTGACCTGCTCCGCTACGGTGCATGTGCTCAGATCTACAAGAACTACCGTACCGATGCTCTTGTTAACGGCGCTATGACCGAGGATATGATCGCTCTGCTCAGCGATATCGACGCTGTTACCTTCAACAATGTCAAGGACGAGATCGTTCAGCTGGAGAACCCCACTGTTACCCTGAGAGGCCGCTCCCTGTCTCTGGATTCCAAGGTTACCCTGAACTACATCTTGAACCTGACCAACTATCAGGGCAAGCTCGAGGATCTGACCATCCGTGTTACCTACAAGGACATTAACGGTGTGGAGAAGGTTGTTGTTCTGGACGATTGCATCGTTTATGACGAGGCTCAGAACTTCTACTCCTTCAGCTTCGATTCTCTGCTGGCTGCAGAACTGCGTACCGTCCTGACCGCTGTCGTTTACGAGGGCGAGACTCAGGTTTCCAACGCATTCACCTACACCATCGACACCTACGGCAACGGTAAGAAGGGTACTCTCCTTGATCTGTGCAAGGCTCTGATGGCTTACTCCGACACCGCTCTGGCCTACTTCGCAGGCTAATACATCCGTTTCACTCACTGTTTACAGTGTTTGAATATATCTCTGGAGAAAGGAGGACACTATAATGAAGTTCGTAGCTCCCGAAATGGAACTGAAGCTGTTCAGCACTGAGGACATCCTCACTGCTTCCGGCGCCGCTGAGGATGAACTCTATCAGCCCGACTGCCCCGCAGAGCTGCCCATGGACTAATTTCTACTTAGTAGGTTAGACTTAGGCTACCCGGCCCGTTGTAAAATTTCTGATTTTGCAACGGGCCACTTTCTACTATGGTCTGTCTTTTATTTCGAGTGATATTTTTTATATGATTGGAAATAGCAGATATACTGAATCTCCGGAGGAATGACTATGAATTTTTCTTTTATTGATCAGTTAGAGCTTCTGACCTCTTCGGAAACAGAAGAGGAGAAGAAGCAAGCGGAATATTATATCCTTGAGTCTCATTGCTGTCTCCGTGGTTGGCGGGGGATTGAGCTGTCTGTCTTGAATCAAAAGGTAGGCTATCTCTACAATTTGTCTGAGTTGGATCTCTCTGCCGCTTTGATCTGCAACGGCAAGATCGACATACACTGCTTTGCTGTTACTCCTCCTCTTCGCTCTGCGGTTCTGAAGCTGGCTCGAATGGGGATCGTCCGCAAGTGCGACTATGGCACGGAGCTGACTCCTCAGCAGAGATTGCATTGCGTCGATATGCCCTACCGCTCCACTGCAAAGTGGGCCATCACAGGACGCTGTAATATGAAGTGCAAGCATTGTTTTCTGTCTGCACCTGATGCCAAATTCGGTGAGATGTCTCTGGAGGATTGCTTTAAGCTTATTGATGAGATGGCGCAGGTCGGTATTTCCCGTATCGGCTTGACCGGCGGTGAACCTCTGCTTCGTCCCGATTTCTTCCAAATTGTGGACCGCTTGATAGAGAAGAATATCTCCATTGTAGGCATCGCCTCCAACGGCCTTTTGGTCAACGAGCGCTTGATCGGTCAGTTAGAAGACCGTGGTTTGAAGCCCAAAATTTTCATGAGCTATGACGGCACAGAAGGCTGGCACGATTGGCTCCGAGGGATCGACGGTGCCGAAAAAATGTTGATGCAGAAGTTTGAGCTCCTTGCCAAGCACGACTTCTACACCGGCAGTGCTATGACGATCCATAAGCTGAACAAGGGTGTCATTCGAGACAGCATCAATCGCTTGGCCTCTGTTGGCTGTAAGCAAGTCATTGTGAACCGTATGACCAATTTCGGTGAGTGGGAAAAGTACGGACAAGATTTTAATATTACTCCCAAGGAGTTATACCAAGCTTTCTTTGAGTATATTCCTCAGTTCTACGAAGACGGTTGCCCTGTTCGTCTTGTCCTCAATCGCTTCTTCCAAACTATGGCTCCGGGTGCAAAGGATTATATTCTTCTTCCTGTTAAGCAACACAGAAAGTGCAGTGATTGTGTCTGTGAGCCCACCCATAACGTGGTATATATCACCGCTGACGGCTATGCCACTCCCTGCCTTTACGTAGCCAGTCAGGAAGCTCCGTGTGTACAGCTACCCAATATCAAGGACGGTTTGGGTGCCGCGATGTCTCATCCCAATTATCTCAATATGGCCGATGTTACGGTGGATGAGTATTTTGACCATAATCCCGATTGTCGGATCTGCAAGTATGCCTCTTTGTGCATGGGTGGCTGTCGTGCTCATGCATTGGAAACAAACCCCAATGATTATCTGTCCCGTGATATGGAGAATTGCATGTTCTATCATGAAGAATTCCATACCAGAACATTGGAGCTGATCCGCAGTATTTGTCCCGAAGCAAAGTGCATCAATTACGATCCCAATAAAGTGGTTGGGAAATAAAATGTGCTTTACAGTAGAGCAGACAACGGTATGTTTGTCTGCTTTTCTGTTCTGCAAATATATTCTGAAAAGGAGAAAAAATGATGAAGAAAACTCTCAGTCTGATGCTTGCCATTGCTATGATCATTTCTGTCTTTGCAGGCATCACCATCCCCGTCTCTGCGGCAGAAGCTCTTCACGAGATCACGGTAGGCGATACCGTTGTTTTCGTTTGCAAGGATGCCTCCACAGAGATGACCTCTATCGGAAATTACGGTGTAGGCACTGCCTATACCGAGGATATTTCCGGTAGCTACGTACTTAAGGTTGCTGAAGGTACGAAGGAAGGCACCTATGCCTTCTACGGTCCTGACGGCTACCTGAACTGGACCGCCAACAACACCCTGAAGGCAGATGCCGCTCTTAACGACAATTCCTCCTGGAATGTGTCCTTTGATGATGCCGGCAATGCCATCATCACCAATGCCGCCAATACTGCCCGTCAGATTTGGTGGAATGTCAAGAGCCCCCGCTTCTCTACCTACGAGGGCAAGACCGCAAACGCTGACTACTTTAGCATTCAGCTTTGTGCGGCCTCCGGCGATATTGAGATCCCTGAGCCTGAGCTTCCCGAGGATCCCACTGAGCCCAGCCTTCCCGAAGATCCCACCGAGCCCGAAGCCCCCATCATTCCCGGCAATTTCGGCAAGGCTACCGAGCTGAAGGTCGGTGAACGTGTGGTACTGGTTTGCGAAGGTGCTGCTATGGAAATGAGCGCCGTCACCACCTACGGTGTCGGTACCTCCTACGACAAGACCCTTGTGGGTTATATGACTCTGGATGTTCTGGCAGGTACGGTCGAGAACTCCTTCGCCTTCCATAGCGTAGATGGCTATCTGAACTGGACCAAGAGCAATACTCTGGATCTGGTCACAGAGATAAGCGATAATGCTTCCTGGTTCGTTGCTATTGATGCAGAGGGCAATGCTACCATCTCCAATGCCGCGAATGCTGACCGTGTGATCTGGTGGAATAACGGTTCTCCCCGTTTCTCTACCTATGAAGGCAAGTCTGCTACCGCTACCTATCTCAATGTACAGCTGTACAAGGAACTGGCAGAAGGGGAGTGCGCTCATTACGATGCTACCTCCGTGATTACCGTTCCTGCTTCCTGCACCACCGACGGTGTCATGACCTGGACCTGCACCTGCGGTGCTACTTGGACTACTGTGATCGCCGCATTTGGCCATGAGTATGAGAATTACATTTGCATCCATTGCGGAGATGACATCACTCCCGATGCTCCCGAGCTTCCCGAAAATCCCGAGACCCCTGCCACAGGCTACTATGTCATTGCCGCAAAGGTCAATGATGCATATTACGCTATGGCAAATACCTTCGCCTCTAAGATCGCAGGTACTGCGATTACCGTTGTGGACGGAAAGGTAGCCGCTGAGGATGCCGGCGCATACTTTATCACCCTGACCGAGGAAGATGGCGGCTACACCATTTCTAACGGAACCGACTATCTGAAGTATAACACCGGAACCAGCTTGGCCGCTACTGCCGAGAAGTACACTTGGACTCTTTCTGCCGGCAAGAACGGCACATGGCGTGTTGCCGCTATGACCGAGGGTCGCGGCCTCGTCTTCCGTGCTGGTGAGTACAATCAGTTTGGCGGCTATTCCACCTCTAATATCGCTTCCTCTCCCGACGAATACTTTGATCTGGAGCTTCTCCCCGTTGAGGGAACTCCCGTGATCCCCGACCCCACCGAGCCTACCGAGCCTACCGAAACCGAGCCCACTGAGCCCAGCGAAACGGAGCCCGTGGAGACCGAGCCTGTAGAAACCGAGCCTGCCGCTCCCGTTGAGTTGGAGGACGGCCAATATGTCATCGCCGCTTTGGTGGACGGTGTGTATTATGCCATGAGCAACAGCTTCCAGGGCAAGATCCCCGGCACTGCTCTGACTGTTACCCAGGGAACTGTTGCCGCAGAGGACGCCACTGCTTATGTGATCACCGTCAAGAATGTCGAAGGCGGTATCACCATCTCCTCCGGTGAGGATTTCCTGAAGTACAATTCTTCCACCAATCTTGCTAAGACTGCCGAGGCTTATGTTTGGATGCTGTCCAACGGTGTCAACGGCACTGTCCGTGTAGGAGCACAGACCGAAAACCGCGCTCTGGTATTCCGCGCAGGTTCTACCATGAAGTTCGGCGGCTATTCCGTGACCAATCTGGAGGCAGGCGGCACCGAGTATTTCGATGTAGAGTTCCTGCCTGTTGTTGGGGAAGTGGTAGAGCCCTCTGAGCCTATCGAGACCGAACCTACCGTACCCACCGAGCCCACCGAGCCCTCTGAGAGCCAGCCTACCGAGCCCTCCGAGCTTCCCGAAGAGCCCGAAGTACCCGAAGTACCTGTGACCTTTGAAGGCTATGAGAAGGCAAGCGCTGTCGTTGTGGGAGACAAGGTTGTCATGATCTGCGAGGCCGCTTCTATGGAGCTGACCGAGCTGACCACCTCCTCTTCCGGCATCGGTACCGGTACTGCCTACACCGACAAGCTGTCCGGCATGCTGGTATTTGAGATCGTCAATGGCGCAAAGGAAGGCACCTATGGCTTCAAGACCGCTAATGGCTATATGAGCTGGGGTACCGGCAACAGCCTGCTGCTTGCTGAGACCCTGAACGAGAATGCCTCCTGGACAGTGGACTTTGACGAGGCAGGTAATGCGATCCTGGCAAACTGCGCCAATGCTGACCGTGTGATCTGGTGGAGCAACAGCTATGACCGTTTCACCACCTACGAAGGCAAGAGCGCTAACAGCAATTACACCAATGTTCAGCTTTATCTCAAGACCACTGAGGATGAGGTAGAGGAGCCCACTCTTGTGGAAGGCATCAAGATCGGCCATACTCTGAATCTTGCAAGTGATATTTCCATCAACTTTGCTGTTGCGACCTCTGTTCTGAATGCTTACGACAGCTATTATCTGGAGTGCAAGCTTCCCGTTTATGAGAACAGTGTGATCTCCGGCTACAATACTGTAGAGGTTCAGCCTGTACTCAACGGCAACTATTACTACTTCACCCTTATGGGTGTGACCGCTGTCATGATGAATGATATGGTAGAAGCAACTCTCCACATGACCAAGGGTGGGGAACAGTTCGTCTCTGCTGTGGACAGCTATAGCGTAGGTACTTACGCATATTCCCAGCTCAACAAGAGCAATGCTTCCGCAAGCCTGAAGGCTCTGTGTGCAGACCTGCTCCGCTATGGTGCTTGTGCTCAGATCTACAAGAATTACCGTACCGATGCTCTGGTCAATGCAAGCATGACTCCTGCTATGATCGCTCTGCTCAGTGATATTGAGGCTGTTACCTTCAATAATGTGAAGGAAGAGATCGTACAGATCGACAACCCCACTGTTCTCCTGAGAGGCCGTTCTCTGTCTCTGGAGTCCAAGGTCACCCTGAACTACATCCTGAATCTCAGCAACTACAAGGGCAAGCTTGAGGATCTCAATGTCCGTGTCAGCTACACCGATATTCAGGGAAAGACCAAGACCGTAGTTCTTACCGATGCTGTGGTATATGATGCTGAACAGAACTTCTACTCCTTCAGCTTTGATTCCCTGCTGGCCGCAGAACTGCGTACTGTCCTGACCGCTGTGGTCTACGAAGGCGATACGCAGGTATCCAATGCCTTCACTTATACCATCGACACCTACGGCAACGGCAAGAAGGGCGCTCTCCTTGACCTGTGCAAGGCTCTGATGGCTTACTCCGACACCGCTCTGGCTTATTTCGTAGGCTAAGCTCTATGGAAAAAACCTGTTCAGACCTGCTGTAGCGTTCTGAACGACCAAATACTAAGGCCCGTTGAATCCACCACAGTGGCTTTCAACGGGCCATTTTTTTGAAAAACCTCTCCCACAGAGGGATCTGTGGGAGAGGCAGTTTTTTGGAATATGGGCTCAGCTTCCTTTAGGACTTGAAGTAAGCCAGTGCGGAGTCGGAGTAGGCTACCATAGCCTTACAGACCTGCAAGAGATTGCCGCTCTTACCGTTGCCGTAGGAATCGGCACTGTATTCCAGAGTCTTGGATACACGGGTATCTCCTTCGTATACAGCGGCAGAAACTACCTGACGAAGCTCTGCGGCAAGAAGGCCGTCAAAGTCGAAGCTATACCATGAGCCGTTACTGCCGTAGGGCTGGATGTTTTCCAGCACAGCAGTTTTCTCATTGCCGTTGTAATCTTGGTAGTTGACCCGAAGATTCAGATCCTGGATCCGTCCGGTGTAGGAGGAGAGGTTAACAACATACTTGATCGTGATCTTGGAATCCAGATTCAGGGACTTGCCCTGCCATACCACAGTGGGATTGCTCAGATCCTCCAGAGTGACATTATGATTGTTGAAGCTCACGGTTCCAAGATCGGTGAGATAGGCTCTGTGAGAATCGGTCATTGCGGCATCTGCGTAGCTATCAGTGCGGTAGCCCTTATAAGTCTGGGCGGCAGAGCCGTATTGCAGAAGGTTTGCACAAAGTGCCTTCAGAGTATCGGAGGCGTTTGCCTTATTCAGCTGAGAGTAGGCATAGGTGCTGACACTGTATGTATCGGTGTTGGATCTGTAGCTTGCACCCTCCTTGCTCATGTGGAGGACAGCCTCGATGGAATCACCGATCTGCACAGCGGTAAGGCCCGTTAGGGTGAAGTAATAGTAGCTTCCGTTCAGTACGGGCTGAAGCTGGACAGTGCGGTAGTCTGACAGGCTGTTTCCGCTGTAAACAGGGATCTTGCATTCCAGATAGTAGCTGTCGTAGCTTGTGAGCAGGGAGGTCTTGACAGCAAAATTGATGGAAATATCACTTGCCAGATTCAGCGTATGATTGATGGTAATGCTTGCATCTACATTTTCGGGACTCTGACCGCAGGAGGTGCAGACTCCGTTGACATAGTTATGTCCCGTGGCGGCGATGAGCACATCGGATTCCTGCAGGACAGTCTTACCGGCGGCATCTGCAAAAATCAGGCTACAGCGGTTACAGTAGTAGTGGGCAAGTAAGCCATTCTCGGTACAGGCAGGCTCAATGCGCTGAGTATAAAGGATCTCGTGTCCCATAGCAGGAATGTTCACATCATCCTTACCCACAGGCTCGGTGAATTCGTTATTCAGATAATACAGGTCGCAGATAGCGCAATAATAGTGGGCATAACGGCCGGCAGCGGTACAGGTTGCTTCCACACCGTCGGTAAAGCTGAGCGTATGATTCAGGGCAGGGAGGAGGACATCGTTAAGAACGATCTGCTCCGTACAGGTCTCATCGGAGAACATAGCATTGCAGATATCGCAGGTGAAGTACCGCAGGTTGCCCGATGCGGCACAGGTAGCAGGCGCGGCAGGAGTTTCGATCAAATCGTGTCCCAGTGCAGGGATGGTCAGATCCGTAAGCTGTACTTCCTTGGTTGCGGCCGCATCCAGGAAGTATTTCTCACAGCCCTGACAGACATAGTGAGCCAGCATACCCTCTGTACCGCAGGTAGCTTCTATGCCACCGACTGCGGTCACATCATGACCGAGGGGAGGGATCACAGTGGCAGATTCCTTGATCTGATTATTGCACAGCAGATCGCTGAAGTACAGACCACAGCGGTTGCAGATATAGTGACGGATCCTGCCTTCCGTGGTACAGCTTGCGGGAACGCCTTCCACAGATTGTGCATTATGCCCCAGAGCTTCCACGACCTCGGAGCTGACGGTGGCACCGCAATCCTTGCAGATCACGGTAAGAAGACCTGTTTCTACACAGGTGGCTTCCTTCAGGTTCGTGGTGGTATTGCTGTGCTGACACTCGGGATCGGCTACAGTGCCACTCTTGAAGAGATAGAACTGATAGGAGCTTGTCTTGGCATTTGTAGCGGTATTGCAACGGAAGCAGGGATTGCCATTGCTGTCCACTGTGGTCAAATCGTCACGGAGACCAAGATATCTGTCGCCTGCGCTGAGGGTGAAGGTATTGCCGTTCTGGGTGGCGATCCAGTTGGTGGCTACTCCGTCACCGTAGTATAGATTGTTATTGGTGTTATAGAGAGCAGAACCATCAGAGCCGGTGAGGGTGAATCCGCCGCTGTTGCCGCTGAGAGTCCAAACAAGAGCCTCGTTAGTCACAGTGATGCTTGCAGGAATGGAGGAAAGACTCATACCATGGGACATAACATAGGAAGAGCTGTGCATCTGTCTTGTAATCGCATAGTAGGGATAAGAGCCGGGATTCGCACCGCCGGGAGCTACGATCAGGACGTAGTTGCCATCGGTGATCTGGTTTGCGGAGGTAATCAGTTGATAGGTACCTGTGGTACTGCCACCGGAACTGCTCCAACCGCAATAACTGCACTTGCCGGAGCTGAGAGTGCAGTTGGCAGAGGAGCTGTAGCTACACTTGCTACAGGTGATCTTGTGGGTACCGTTTCCGTTGGCGGTGTATTTATAGCTATGCCCTGTTGCCGCAAGGGTCTCGGTGCTGATCACAGCGCCACAATCCTTACAGCTTACGGTGATACTACCGGCTGTGGTACAGGTGGGCTCTACACGGGAGGTCGTTTGATTCGTATGGCTGCAGCTTGCATTTTCCGATCTGTAGAGATAGAAATAGGCAGAGCCACTGCTTGTGCCACTTGCACCGTAGACCATAGGAAGGCCGTTATCGCCCACATTGGTAGTATCATCCCGAAGGGCCAGATAATAGGTGGAACGGATGCTGAAGCCACCCTTGGTAGAGCTGTAGCTCAGCTTCCAAGAGGAGGAATCGGAGGCGCTATACTGGAGCTTAACAGGATTGGAAGGATCATTGTAGAGGTAGTATCCGTCACCGCCACCGATCTTTGCGGCACTTGTGCTTCCGGAAATCGTCCAAATAAGGCCTTCTGTCGCAGTGATGCTGTTGGGTACGGAGGTAAGGCTGGTGCCTACCACATTGATGGCATAATTCTTGCTATCCTCTGTCTTATTGAGGGCATAATAGGAATAGGATGCGGAAGTGTTGGAGGCGGCCACAAGGATCACATATCTGCCGGGCTGGAAGCCGGAGGCAGAGGTCACTCTGGTGAACACCTCTTCCGTAGCGCCGGATACAGTACCGATGGGCAGGATCTCCACATCATAATATTCTGTACTGCTTGCCGTGGCATTGCTAAGAGCGTAACCGCCAAACTGGAGGTAGGTCTTTCCACGGAATACAATGCCGCGTGTGGTGGTGGCTGTGGAGCTGATTCTCCAAGAACCGTGGACACCTGCCGCAATGGTCCAGCTATAGGGATCGGTGGATGCACCCAGATTGGTACTGCTGGCATAGGTCAGGTAATGGGTGGTATTCTGTATGGTATAGCTGCCGCCGCTATAGGTCAGGGTCACAGCATAGGGCTCTGCATCAGCTTCGGAAACCATGCCATTGGTCACAGTGATCTCTGTTCCCGTGATTTTGCTTGCAAAGCTGTTGCTCATGGCATAGTAAACACCGTCTACATTGGCAGCGATGACATACTTGCCACTGCTTCCCACATAAAAAGCTCCGGAAGCACGGGTGCTTGCTTTGTTCTCTGTGTTCTCGTGAAAATGTGTAGCCGCCTTAGCTTCAAAGGGAAGGACAGGCAGCAGGGCCAGGACCATACACACGGCAAGTAGCAGTGACAGTCCCCGATGGAGGAATTTTTTCATACTTACGCCTCTTTTCATAATATTTGATCTGTTTGTACAAATCATGTTTATTTTATCATATTTTCCGAGAAAGTAAAGAATTTCTTTCCACGCTCTGTATATTCTTACATAATTTTCTGTCCCTTGTAAATCATTTTTGAATTTTTCTGTTTTGCTATGGAAATAATTTCTCTGCTGTGGTATAATCTCCATTACTGCAATGACAAATTACCGAAAGGAAGTTATATCATGATCGATAAGGAAGTCTCTGAATTAAGACGACGTTTTCGTGGAGATTATAATAATATTTCCCGTATCCGTGGCTGTTACGTTAGCTCTAACGGGGAAGTGATCGCCAGTTTTAACGAATCTATGGGCATTCTCGGTATGGAGGAGCAGGAGAAGTACCTGAGTCTCCTGAAAAAGGCCATCTCCGGCTCTATGGGAAAGACATTGAATGATATTGAATTCTCTACCTCTCAGGTTATGGATTCCGATGAACACAGATTACTCATGAAACTGCGATCTTCCGGCCTTGCAGATGACGAGGCGGTCAATCAGCTCTATGAGATCATTACAAAATCTCTCCACATGGCAGAGAATTACCTGATCCTGCTGGCCTTCGATTCCTATGACGTTCCCTACAGAGGGAAGGATGGAGACAGGATGGAGGACTCCGGGGACAGTGTGCATCAGTATATCATCTGTTCCATCTGCCCTGTGAAGGAGTCTAAGCCCGCTCTGCGCTATCAGCCTGAGGATGGCTTCTTCCGTAACCGCAGTGCCGATTGGGTGGTTGGTGCTCCGGAGCTTGGCTTCGCTTTCCCTGCTTTCGATGATCGCTGTACCAATATCTACGGAGCGATTTATTATGTGAAGAGTAAGGAAACCAATTACGAGGACTTTGTTGATGCGGTGTTCCACACCGATGCCCCTATGCCTCTGAATATGCAAAAGGAGAGCTTCCGAGATGTGCTCACCGAGGCATTGCAAGAGGAATGCAGTCCCAAGCTGGTACAGGCCGTACATAACTCCGTCCGCACCATGATGCAGATCCATAAGGACGGAAAGGTAGCAGAACCCCTTCAGGTTTCCAGAAATGAAGTAGGTGCTGTTCTGAAGGATACAGGTATCTCCGAGGAGAAAATGGCAGCCTTTCATGTCAAATATGATCTTGCCTTCGGAGATCATGCCTATCTGCCGCCTCAGAACCTCATTAACCCCAAGGAGCTGACCTATACCTCTGAGGACGTGGTGGTTAAGATCAATCCGGAAAGAGAGGATCTGGTCAGTACCCGTGTGATCAACGGCACAAAGTTCCTGCTGATCAATGTAGACAGTGGTCTGGAATTAAACGGTATTCCTCTCCACTTTGAGGAGTGAGATTCTATGAAGGTCACTCAACCGGATTATTTTGACCGCTTCTCCTGCATTGCGGGAGCTTGCCCCGATACCTGCTGTGTGGGCTGGCAGGTGATCCCTGACGAGGAGCATATTGCACTCTACGAAAGTATCCCGGGAGAGCTGGGAGAGGAGATCCGCAAGGGGATCGTCACCAAAGACGGAGAGCCCACCTTTGCCCTCTGTGAAGGTAGATGCTGTATGCTTCGGGAGGATGGGCTGTGCAAGATCCAATATGCTTTGGGGGAGGAGGCACTTTCCAAGGTTTGCGGCTTCTATCCGAGATATGTAACGGAGCTTGGTCTGCTTCGGGAGCAGGGCTTATCCATCTCCTGTCCTGTTGCGGCGGGTTTGGCATTGGATCGGATAGATCCTGTCTCATATCCTACGCATGAGACAGGGGAGCCTCTGCGCTATTTCCATGACATTGAGCCGGAGACCATATTATGGGTGAAGAAAAGCCGTGATGAGGCTCTGGCGATCCTACAGGGTCGCAGTCAAAGCCTGTCCTCTCGCCTGTGTAGCATTCTTTCACTGATCGATGAGGAGGAAGAGACTGCTCCCGAGGTGGGAGAAGAGGATATCTGCACTTTCTTTCGGAAGGTCTATGACTTATACCGATCCTTGGAACAGCTTCGTCCCCAATGGGGACAATTACTACGCTCCTGCGGAGAGAAGAGACCTTATATTCTGAAGGATGATAGGCTCTTGTGGGAGCATCTTATGAGCTACTATTTGTACAAATATTCCCTGCGCTCTGCTATGGATGACAGCTTCGAGACAAAGCTCCGTCTCAGTCTTGTACACATCATTCTTCTCCGTGATATTTGCGGCAAGGCAGATGGAGATCCTATCGGTATTGTACAGAGGTTCGCCAAGGAGATCGAACACAACGAGGACAATCTGGAACGCTTAGAGCGAGCAATGGAGGACGAGAGCTTCTCCTGCGCCGGTCTGAGAGCCATTCTTTCCTGCGGACTCTAAGTTCAATGAATCTGAAACGAGGCATTTACTATGAAATTGCGTAAAATTCTGAGACCTATTTTATGGTCGGCATTCTTATTCCTGTCCTTCCTTGCCCTTTCCGCCGCACTGTGGTATATGAGGAAATACGGAGATACCGGCTTTATGTCCATTCTTTCCACCTTTCTTTCTCCGTGGAACGGTTGTGCAAACAGCCTGAAGGAAAGCTTTATCTGTTATGCACTTTTGCCCACCATAGGTATCTGTGGGGCAGTGACGTTATTTCTGCTGAATCGAAAATACGGCAAGCTCCGTATCAAGGGAAAGCAGATCTATCCCTTCTCCCAAAAGTGGAGCAATCGGCTGTTTCTGCTCCTCTCCGTGGCGTCCCTTGTCACAGCGGCTTGTCTGGTTCACTTTCCCCGATACGTATATGACAGTTTTTTCACCCACAGCAGAATCTATGAGGAGGAATACCGAGCCCCTGCTGATGTGGAAATTACCTTTCCTGAGAAAAAACGGAATCTGATCTACATTTATCTGGAATCCATGGAATCCAGCTTCTTGTCCAAGGAATTGGGGGGAGGCTGTGAGGAGAATCTGATTCCGGAGCTCTATGAGCTGGCAAGGGAGAATGTGAACTTCTCCCACAACGACGGGGTCGGTGGCTTCCCCCGTACCACCCATGCTACCTGGACCTCAGCGGCTATGGTTTCCCAGACGGCAGGTGTCCCCCTTACCATCGATATTGCAGGTATAGATCTGACAGAGTTCAAGGGTTATTTGCCGGGTGCAACGACCTTGCAGGATATTCTCCGTGAGGAGGGTTACTATCAGACCCTTATGGTCGGCTCCGATGCCTCCTTCGGCGGGCGCAGAGAGTATTATGAACAGCACGGTGCGGATCATGTCTATGATCTGTATACAGCCAGAGAAGACGGGCTCATCCCCTCGGACTATATGGTCTGGTGGGGCTTTGAGGATGCAAAGCTCTTTGCCTATGCCAAAGAGGAGCTGAAGAAGATCTCGGCAGGGGAACAGCCCTTTGCCTTCACCCTGCTGACCGTAGATACCCACCATATCGACGGCTACTCCTGCGAATATTGTCCATCCCATCATAAGGAACAATATGAGAATGTGCTGTCTTGCTCCTCCCGACAGGTGCTGGAGTTTGTCCGCTGGCTTCAAGAGCAGGAATTCTATGATAACACCACGGTGATCATCTCCGGTGACCATCCCAGCATGGATCAGCAGTATTTTGCCCGAAATGTTGACAGCGATTATACTCGACATAGCTATAACTGCATTCTGAATTCTGCCGTAACAACGACGAATACAAAGAACCGAGACTTTACTCCCATGGATATGTTCCCCACCACCTTGGCGGCTATGGGGTGCAGTATCGAGGGCGAGCGTCTTGGTCTGGGTACCAATCTGTTTTCCGATCTGCCCACCTTAAGTGAGGAAATGGGTGTGGAAACACTGAACCGAGAGCTTTCCAAACGATCGGATTACTATAATAACGAGCTGATCGAAGATGAAACATAGGATATAAGAACGAATGCCTGAGGCTTCTTTTGGGAGTCTCAGGCAATCGTTCATTACAGGAGCGCAAGTAGGAGCTGTTGTGCGGTATTTTTCAGAGCTCGGTATGTGGTTTGGGGGTTCATGGCTTCATCAATGCTCATGGGGGAGGGATGGATAGGGAAGTAGGCGGTGATTCCCACGTCATGGCATGCCTCTGCACCGGATCCGATACGACCTGCCAAAGCAATAACCTTCTTGCCGTATTTTTTCCCCAAAGCGGCGACATAACCGGGGCCTTTCCCCATAGCACTTTGTCTATCCAGAGACCCTTCTCCCGTGATGATGAGATCTGCACAACGGATGTTCTCTTCCAGACCCGACAGGGAAGCGATGAGCTCTGCCCCCGGTTCCAAAGAGGCCTGTAGGTATGAGGCAAAGGCATAGCCAAGTCCTCCTGCGGCTCCTCCACCCCTTAAGGCAGGATCTGCATGGGGATACAGTTTACCCGTCAAGGCTGCATAATGACCAAGCCATTGATCCATCCGTAGGATGTCCTCATCCTTCGCCCCCTTCTGAGGGGCAAATACGGCACTACAGCCATCCTGCCCCAGTAGGGGATTGTTTACATCGCAGGCTACCCGAAAACTGCAAGCCGTCAATGTTTTCTCCATGGGAGAGGGGAGAATCTTGTCCAGATCCTGCAAGCCTTCTGCTGTTGCAGCTACGGGATCACGATTCTTATCCTGAAATTTCCAACCTAAGGCACTGAGCATTCCCATTCCACCGTCATTTGTGGCGCTACCGCCTAATCCGATCATAAAGCGCCTGCAACCGCGGTTGTAGGCATCTAAGATCATCTCTCCCACACCATAGGTGGTGGTGTGCATGGGGTTGCGCCTTTCCCGTGGGATCAGAGTAAGACCGGCCGCAGAGGCAATCTCCATGATAGCGATCCCATGGGGAAGAATGCCGTATTCCGCTTGTGTAGGCTCTCCCAGTGGGCCTGTAACAGTAAGAGTAACAGCCTTGCCGCCAAGGGCTTCTGTGATAATATGCGCAGTCCCTTCTCCACCGTCTGCCAAGGGGTGGAGAGCTACAGAGGCAGAGGGAAGGGCATTCCGAATCCCTTCTCTGACAGCCTCCCCGGCTTCCATAGAGCCGAGACTTCCCTTGAAGGAATCCATTGCAACAACGATCCGCATAAGTGATGCAATCCTTTCTGTGATATAAGATATGTTAAATTTTGAGAATCAGAGATAAAACCTATGGTACAAAAACGGTATAAATACTTGACTTTCAAGCACAAATATCCTAAAATCAATCATATTTGATTGAAAATATTGGTAATTCATCCGAATTCGAAAAAATGCTGAAAATACATAAAATTTCACAAATTTCGGAGTATTATGTTGTAAAATAGGGGATATTGTGTTATAATTCAGGAGGTTTCTTACTTATGACCTGATTTAGGAGAGTGACATTTATGGAAATCACGGATCTGATCACATTATTGGGTGGACTGGCATTTTTCCTCTTTGGCATGAGCCTCCTGGGAGAGGGACTGAAGAAGGTTGCCGGCAGTAAGCTGGAGCTTATCCTTGCAAAGCTTACCTCCACTACCTTCCGCGGAGTGCTTTTGGGTACGGTGGTCACGGCGATCATCCAATCCTCCTCTGCAACCACGGTCATGGTTGTGGGCTTTGTCAACTCCGGCATCATGAAGCTGGCCAATGCCATCGGTATCATCATGGGTGCGAATATCGGCACTACTGCCACAGGCTGGGTTCTTGTGCTGGCAGGCGTCGATGGGGGAGGGCTACTGTCCTCTGCCACGATGTTTGCTTTGGTAGGCTTTATCGGTATTATACTCTATTTCTTCTGCAAGAGTCAACAGAAGAATCACATTGGTCTGATCATGCTCGCCTTCTCTGTTCTTATGAGCGGTATGCAGACCATGAGCGGAGCTATGGCTCCCTTGAAGGAAAGTGAATTTTTCCTGAACTTTATTTCTGCCGTATCCAATCCCTTCCTTGCGATGTTGGTGGGCATACTTGTCACTGCACTGATCCAGAGCTGTTCTGCTTCTATCGGTATTTTACAAGCCCTCTCCGTTACCGGTGTCATAGGCTATGAGGTTGCCCTTCCTATGACCATTGGTATGTGCATCGGGGCTTGTGCGCCGGTTCTGCTGTCTGCCATCGGTGCAAAGGTCAGCGGCAAGCGTACTGCCTTGGTGTATTTGATTTTCAATATTACCGGTGCAGTGATATTGATGGTTCCCTTCTATATTCTGCACAGCATTGTGGGCTTCGATTTCATGAGTACCACGGCAAGCAGTATAGGCATTGCCATCTTAAACACCGTGTTTAAGGTTGCCGCAACAGTTCTTCTTATACCCTTTGCCGGTGTGTTGCAGAAAATCGTGGTTCGTCTTGTCCCCGATCACAGAGAAGGGGAGGAGAGCTCTGTGGAGGATATTCTGGATGCCGGATTATTGGAATATCCCTCTCTGGCTTTGGAGCAGAGCAGTGTGGCCATGAATGAAATGAGCGCCGCAACCTTCAAGAATTTACACAGCGCACTGTCTCTGGTAAATAGCTTTGACCAAAACGAATTCCGGAAGATTCTGGGTCGTGAGGAACGTGTGGACCGTTTAGAGGATCGCTTAGGGGACTATTTGGTGAAAATCCACGGCAAATCCCTCTCTGATGAGGAGACATGTACTTCTGCAAAATACTTGACCTATTTGACCAATCTTGAGCGAATCTCCGACCATGCAGTGAATATTTCGGAATTGGCACAAGAGATGCAGCAGAAGAAGATTTCTTTCTCGCCTATCGCCCTGCATGAGCTCTCCAATTGCTTCGAGGCCGCAAAGGAGATCGCCGCCTTGACGGCAGAAGCCATTAAAACAGACGATCCTCTCCTTGTCCACAAGATCCCACCCCTGGAGGAAGTCATCGATATTCTCACAAAGGATCTGAAAAGCGGACATATCGCCCGTGTACAATCCGGAGAATGCACCCTTGAGCTTGGCTTTATATTCAATGATATCGTGAACAATTTGGAGCGTGTCTCCGATCATTGTGCCAATATCGCCCTTGCGATTCTGGAAGCCAAAGATCCCTCCCTGAATGTGCATGAATATCTGGACTCCATGAGCCGAATGGATATGAAGGAATACCGCAACCTGCTCAGGCAGTATATGGAAAAATATCATACAGTAAGCGGCTCGGAGCTTGTGTTGGTAGATAAGAGATAAAGGTCTCCAAGCTTTGAATTCTTTTTACGACAGAAAAACACGGGAATAGGGTGTACGCCTTATTCCTGTGTTTTTCTGCGGTATTATAATTTTTATTATAAAAACTATTATCTGCTCTTGACAGTACTGATAGATATATCGTAAAATGATTATGTACAATGTTGTACAATTCAATAAAGGAGAGAATTGAATGGTCACGACAAAAATCCGCTATGCTACCAAAAATCCTGCCTATGTCAAGAACTTGAGTGCGCCGGATTACAGGTACGTGGAATTCCAGAAAAGAGGCCCACTGGGCGCTGTTCTGCATTCCATCGGCACACCCCAGCCATCTGCTGAGATCATTGCCAACAACTTCGATGATCCCAATGCGAAAGAGTCCGTACACATGATTCTTCAGCCCGATGGCCTGTGTTTGCAATTGTCCCCCCTGAATTACCGCATGTGGCATGTCGGTGGGGACGCAAATCAAACCCATTTAGGCATCGAGATGTCAGAGCCCGATTCCATTGCCTACGACAAGGACAACGGCTATGCCCTGATCATCAAGAACCACGAGAAGGCAAAGGAGCATGTGGTAGCCACCTATTGGCATGCCGTATCCCTCTTTGCCGATCTCTGTACCGCCTATGGTTGGGATCCTCTGGAGGATGGGATCATTCTCAGTCACAGAGAATGCCATGCCCGTGGTATTGGCTCTAATCACGGCGATCCGGAGCATCTGTGGGAAGGTCTTGGTACAGGCTTTACCATGGACAGCTTCCGTGCCGATGTTGCCAAGGAAATGAAAGAGCCCGATACGGAAGAGGAGATGGATCACCTGCTGGAAATGGTCAAGCGCATTCTTGACGAACAAAACAAGGAGCTGATGGATAACGACTGCGGTGCATGGTCCGAAGATGCACGGCAGTGGGCTATCGAGCTTGGGATCATCGCAGGTATCGAAGTGGACACCGAAGGCAAGACCAACTATGCGTGGCAGATGCCCATTACCCGTGAGCAGCTTGTGACGATGTTGTATCGCTTCGCCAAAAAGCTATAATTAGGGAATAGCTTTATCTCATCATGATCAATCGGCTACCTCCGTCATCGGGAGGTAGCCGATTTGCGTTTATCTGAAATATTCCAGAGCTGCGTCGGAGTAGGCCACAAGAGACTGACACAGCGTTAGGAGAGCGCCTGTTTTGTTGTTGCCATAGGTGTCCATGCTGTATTCCAGAGTAGGGGAGACACGCTGATTTCCTGCATAGACAGCGGCAGACAGGACTCTGCGTAGCTCTGCGGCACGGAGCTCGGCAAAATCGAAGGCATATTGCTGATTGGCTTCATTGTACACAATGGGGTCTGTCAGTGTTACGGTCACATTCTGACCTTCCATGTTGGTATAGGTCACTCGGACAGAGAGATCGGAGATACTGCCGGTGTAATTGCCCAAATTGGCGATCATACGCAGAGTGACCTTGGAGTC
>JAFOZC010000070.1 GCA_017391305.1 Oscillospiraceae bacterium
AAGACCGAAGGCAAGCATTGCTCTGTCTGTAATGTAGTTCTCGTTGCACAGCAGACCATCCCTGCAACAGGTCATAGTGATACTGCCCCTGCGGACAACCGCTGTGACATCTGCGGCGCTCGCATCAAGGAGGCAGTCCTTCGCTTCCGTACCATCAGTCTGAAGGGCAATATCGCCATTAACTACTACATGGATCTTTCCGATGAGGTAGCCGCAGACGAGAATGCATACATGCTCTTCACCATGGAAAACGGAGAGCAGATCAAGGTTCCTGCATCGGAAGGAGAATACAGCCTGTATCAGAAGGCCTATTACTATTCCTTCACCTGTGCCGTATCCGCTAAGGAAATGACCGACACTGTTTTGTGTCAGTTCTTCTGGAGTGGTGGACAGACGGAAGTGTACACTTACTCCGTCAAAACCTACGCAGACCGCATTCTGGCAAGCAGCACCTCCGCAAAGCTCCGTGATCTGATCTTTGCCATGCTCAACTACGGTGCGGCCTCCCAGATCCACTTTGAGTATCACACGGAGCGCCTTGCCAACGCAGGACAGGAAATCCCGGACTACAGCCAAATTACCATTGACGGCTACCCCGTGAATACCAAGCAAGGGACTACCCTTGCCACCTACGCAGGAGCATCTCTCCTCCTGACATCGGAAACCACCTTGCGTATTTTCTTCACTGTAGACAGCAGTATTGCAGACCAATTCACCGTCACCTACAAGGGTGAAGTTCTCCCCTTAGGCCTCCGTTCCGGCAAATACTACGCAGACATACCCGACATCGGAGCGAAGGACTTGGACGAATATTTCACCCTAACAATCTCCGACGGCACAGAAACCGCAGAGGTCTCCTACTCCCCCTTATCCTACTGCGCTTCCATCATCGAAAATGCCAAGGGCATCCACGATAGAGAACTCCAAGACGTAGCCGCCACTATGTACCTCTACAACCAAGCCGCCAATACCTATTTCGCCCCGTAACACTCCGTTTTATTGAAAATTCGCATAAAGCAAGCAGCTCGACCACTCCAAAGGGTGATCGAGCTGTTTGTTTTATGATATATGATGTGATTGATATCGGAAGCTTAGCCCTGCTTGCACAGATCGAAGGTACGCAGAAGGACCGTGGCGGCCTGTGCTCTGGTAGCCGTTGCCTGGGGGCGGAAGCTTCCGTCAGTGTAGCCGGAGAGAATACCGATGGCACTGACCTCGTTGACATAGGGCAGGGACCACAGGGCGATCATGTTCTTATCGGTATAGGAAACCTCTTCGGCGGTAAGCTCCATGCCATACCAAGTCAAGGCACGGGAAAGAATGACACACATCTCCTCACGGCTTACGGGCTTCTCCGGCTTAAACGTACCGTCTGTGTAGCCACTGACGATCTCATTGGCCGCTGCCCATGCCACGGCATCCATATACCATTCCTGAGACAGATCCGGGAAGGTAACCTTGGCGCTGTATCTCATATCCTCCCCAAGCTTCTCCATCAGTCTGTAAAGAATGGTCACAAACATACCTCTGGTCAGCTTTTCCTCCGGTCCGAAGCAATAGTCGCCCATACCTTGGATCAGACCTTCCTTCTGTGCGCGGTCTGCGGCTTGTGCATACCATGCCTCCGTGTGGACATCACGGAAGAGGTTGCCGTTCTTGGTAATATACAGCACTGTCTCACCACCGGAAACACCCTGACCCATGATTCGATAGCGGAATGTCCCATCATAGAGAGAAATAGGTCCATTGTAAATCGCACTGGATTCCGTCACAGGGCTTCCGCTTGTGGTATAACGGATGTCTGTGCCTTCGTTGGGATTGTCCACGTAGAGTTTTCCGTCCCGAACTGTCAGAGTGGGGGGAGTAAGGAGGACTTCCGTGGTCTTGAGCTTGGTTTCCTTGCTTCGGCTGCCGTTCAAGTGATAGGCCGCAACGGCACGAACCGTCGCACCAGGGGTCACGGTAATGGGCTTGGTATAAACCTGCTTGCTGTAAACGGGGTTAGAGCCGTCCGTGGTATAATAGATCTTCGCCCCGTCCTGAGCGGTCATAGTCACCTGCTTGCCACCGGTAGCATCGGCTTCCGTAAGAACAGGAGCAGAAATCTCTCCAAGATCTGTACCGTCGCCCTTGCAGCTATAGTGGTTCTGTCCCGGAGTAAGGGAAAGCCCCCGTCTGCGGTACAGTTCATTGAGGGTAACAAATTCGTAGCCGTAGCTTGCCAGAGTGTCAATGGCAGAGAGAATGCCCGTCACGGTAGTACCGTAAATGTCGTGGCACAGGACGATTGCGCCGTCATAAGCTCCGGACACCACACGATTGGCAACGGTCTGGGCATTCCGATCCTGCCAATCCAGAGGATCGATAGACCAGATGATGGATGCCGCACTGAAGCTGTTGGCAAAGACAGACAATACTCGGCTGTTGACATCACCGTAAGGAGGACGAATGTGATACTGGAAATCCATGTCCAGAATGCCGTTCAGGATGCCTCTGGTCTTATTCATCTGCCAGTAAACCTGATCATTATCTTTGGTAGTCAGCTGGGGGTGGTCATAAGAGTGAGAACAGATCTGATGCCCCTCCTCATAGACCCGACGGACAGTGTTGGGATAGTTGTTGGCACAAGAGCCCAACATAAAAAAGGTAGCCTTCGCTCCCCTTTCTTTCAAGCCGTCTAACAGTCTGGCTGTGACACCGCTGGGGCCGTCATCAAAGGTGATGGCAATGAGCTTCTTATTGGCCGCCTTCACCGTAGTCGTAATCGGCAGGCAGGTCAGCAAGCAGCAAAGGATCAATAGGCTCGCCAGCATTCTCGTTAAGTACTTCATTTTTCTTTCCTCCGTTTTCTTTTTCTATACGTGGCAGGACAATGGGAGCATCCGGGTCTATCACAAGCATCCTCTGTCCATAGATCTGAGTTCTCTGTCCTTCCCCTATGTTATTCGGAAGTCTCTGCCACTGCTCCTCCGGGATCGCAAGGGCAAAGGCGCCTCCTTCTTCCTTGATCAGACAGTGCTCCAAGTTCACCGTCTGAAGCTCTCCCTGCCAGGGCATCCACTGTCCCGGTCCGTAGGGAGAAAGAATGCAGAATTCCGGTGTAGGAAGCCCCTTCCTTGTCAGGCGCTTGCGAATACACCCTGTGCTGTCTGTCAGCCCGAGGTAAACCGAATGCCTTCCACAAATACCGTATACTCTGCACAGCCGCCCTTCTGTAGAAAGACTGCCTTCCAGATGGAGATACAAGCCCTCGCAGGTCACGTGTAAGCTCCCTACTGCCTTGCTTCCCTCATAAACATTCCATTCCATAAAAAAATCCCTCCCGCATACTCTATGCGAGAGGGTGCAATGTTTATGCACGGGATAAGCCGAAGCTTACCGCGATGGCTTCATCTACCCGGTTCATCATTCCCTCATCAAGTCTGCCCATATGTTCTCGCAGACGGCGTTTATCAATGGTTCGTATTTGCTCTAACAAAACCACCGAATCCTTGGTCAAACCTACATTCTTCCCAATGAGCTCAATATGGGTGGGAAGCTTTGCTTTGTTCAACTGGCTGGTAATTGCCGCCGCTATGACAGTGGGGGAATGCTTGTTGCCCGTGTCGTTCTGGACAATGAGTACGGGTCTGGTTCCCCCCTGCTCACTGCCTACCACCGGACTCAGATCCGCGTAGAAAATATCGCCCCTCTTTACGCTTGTATCCATTTGCCTCACGCGACCTCCTTTGTCTCCGCCAAGGGCGGTAACAATATTTTCCCACGCAGAAGCAAAATTTATTCAGGGGAAGTTCCCCTTTATTCTATGTTGGTTCAAACAATATATTGCAGGATCTCCGTCTCATTTTCTCCGTCCAGATAAATTCTGGGGATCCGCTTGTTGATGGAGCACAGTAGCTCATAGGGGACGGTACGAAGCCGTGCGGTCATATCGTCCACAGCAATGCTGTCCTCTCCGTCAGTGCCGAAGATGGTCACCACATCCCCCACCTTTGCCTCCGGCACACGGGAAATGTCCACCATGCACATATCCATACAGATCCGCCCGATCTGAGGCACACGCTTGCCGTGAAGGAGGAAGGAAATATTGCCGGAAAAGCTACGGCTCAAGCCGTCTGCATAGCCGATGCCTACCACAGCGATCTTTGTGGGATCTAAGGTGGTGTAGGTTCTGCCATAGCTGACGGTGATCAAGGGATCAAAGTCTCTGATCTGGAAGATGGTAGAACGAAGCTGCATCACAGGCTTCAGGTCGATCATTCCACGCAGATCCGGGCTGGGCAGTACACCGTAGGTGGCAATACCGGGGCGGATCATATCCATAGCATATTCCGGATATTGGATACTTGCCCCGGAATTACAGCAATGACGGATCTGAGGCTCGATCCCCACGCCCTTTAGGGTGGTGAGCATGGCGGTGAAGCGCTCAAACTGGGTATGGGTAAAATTGGCATCTGCCCCGTCAATGGAGTCCGCCACAGGGAAGTGGGTAAAAATGCCCTCGATGACCAGGTGCTCCATTTGGGAAATTTCCTTCAGCTCGTCTACGGTTCTCTCACAGCTATAGGAGAAGAAGCCCAGACGGGACATACCGGTGTCTAATTTCAGGTGGACACGGATCCTTCTGCCCGTGCCTGCAAGCTGTGTATTGAGTAGTCTTGCATATTCCAGACTGTGGATCTCCTGTCGCAATCCAAGTCGAGCCAATTGCTCGGCATAACGCTCCGGGGTATAGCCGAGGATCAGGATAGGGCCGCGAATACCCCCCTGTCTGAGCTGTACCGCCTCTTCTATATTGGAAACTGCCAGATATTCTGCCCCCAATTCCGTGAGGTAGCGGCTGACAGGCACTGCGCCGTGTCCGTAGGCATCTGCCTTCACTACCCCCAAAAAGCGACAGCCGGAGGGTAACCTGCTACGAAGCTGACGGTAATTATGCTGCAGATTATCCAGAGAAATATCCGCCCAGGTTCTCTTTAAATATTCCATATCATTCTCCCTTAGTGAAGCGTTCCGGGAAGGGTATGCAGTTTCTTACGTCTCGTTCCAAGAGAATCAGAGGCAACGAAAATCGGAAATCTCCATACTTACGATCCTGCTGTCATTATAGCACAGGTCAGCGGAAATTGGTATACCATTTTCAAAATATGTGTCAAGTAACAGGGTTTTGTTCGAGATTTTTTTCTCATAGCTTGCTCGATACCGTTCTGCCTCTGTTCCCGCAGAGAGGATGAACTCCTGAAGCCAGCAATTCACCAAGATGCCCGGTGCGGCGACCGGTGAGATCAATCCCTCTGCCAGTAGCGGAAAGCCCAGAGAAAGTCCGTCAAAGGTGATTTTCCCGCTGTCCCCTCGGATCTGTGCCGTAATGTCCGCAAGGGTCTCAGGCTCCCGTAGGGTCAGGTCAAGCTGTCCCTCCCTGTCTGTAATACAATCCACAGTGAAGATCTGCACTCCCTCTCCGTAATCCGCCAAGATCTTGGCTCGGAAGCTACAACCCTCGGAGGACAGCAATTTCCCCCGAAAGCGGAGAGCCTCAGACAAGGCACTTTCCTCCCCTTTACAGCCACACAGAAGAAGCAAACACAGAAGCAGCGCCGCCAATCGTTTCAAGCTAACACATCCTCAGTCCAATAGTCGCGGCAGCATTTCGATCAGATCTGTAGGAAGCATCCCTGCCTGCCCCAGCTCACGGGCGCAGAGATCACCGGCAGTTCCGTGGAGATAACAGCCTGCGGCGGCAGCCTTCATCGGGGACAGCCCCTGCCCCAAGAGAGATACAATGATCCCTGCCAGCACATCCCCGCTGCCTCCCGTTGCCATACCGGGATTGCCACAGCGGTTCTTATAACAGGCCCTGCCGCAGATCAGGCTTTCGTGACCCTTGAGAACCAAGGTGATCCCCAGATCCTTTGCCATTCTCTTAGCCCCTCCTACCCTGTCTGTCAGATCACCGCCCATGCGGAGATACTCCCCCTCATGAGGAGTGACGATCAAGGGACATGCTGCATCACGCAGAATATCTATATGCCCCTCCAGAACATTTATGCCATCGGCATCCAAAACCACGGGACAGGTAGCCTCCCGCAGTACGGCCTCTACCACAGCCTGACTGCCCTCCGACCGACCCAAGCCACAGCCAATCAGACAGGCATCACAGCCCTTAAGCCGTCTTAGGATCTCAGGGATCGCCCTTTCGCAAAGCATTCCCTCCCGATCCGGCAAGGGGAAGACCACAGGCTCTGTCAGCTTCCCTGCCACGATCGGATATACGCTCTCCGGCACACCCACAAAGATCAGACCTGCGCCTGTTCGTGCCGCTCCCAAAGCCGCCAACACCGGCGCCCCGGTATAGCCCACCGCTCCGCAAAGCAACAGGATCTTGCCGTAGTCCCCCTTGTGTGAATGGACAGCCCTCTTCGGGATCCATCCTCTGATCTGCCGAGGTCCAAGCTCCAAAAAAGGAATTTTCACCTTCATAAAAAACACCGCCGATTTATCATAATTTCATCGCTTCCCATAGAGAAATCACATATTGGGGAAGCGGTTTCTCCAAAATGGAAAGGGAGACCGAAGCTCCTTGCGGTAGTGCTTCGGCCTCCGAGGGATACTTATACTTATTTCTAATAAAATGGTTTTCAAACCATTTTATCAAGAAACAGTATTATTTGCTAAAGTAGGCACCGGCAGAGTCTGCATAGGCGAAGAGCGCCTTGCACAGACTGAGGAGCTTGCCGGTCTTATTGTTGCCGTAGGTATCGGCGCTATAGATCAGGCTGTGAGATACAG
>JAFOZC010000071.1 GCA_017391305.1 Oscillospiraceae bacterium
AACCGTTCTAACCGATCTTTTTTGAGTGTGAGAAGTTGTTTCTGCTCCTTCAGTGCCTTGCTTTTGTCATAATTTGGGGATGACAAAATCTCTCTGATGCTTTTTAAAGAAAAGTCAAGTTCACGGTAAAAGAGAATCTCTTGCATACGAAGAAAAGATTTTTCGTCGTAAAAGCGATAGCCTGTAGTTTTGTCAACAAAGGCTGGCATCAATAGTCCTATTTCATCGTAATAATGCAGTGTGCGCACACTTACACCTGTAAAATCGGCAAATTCTTTAATCTGCATTTTCAATTTTATCACCTCACAACAAGAGTATACACTATGACGTAGCGTGAGAGTCAATACCCTTTTGAAAAAATATGGATGATGTTCGAAAAATTCAAGTTTGTTAAGCGGATAATATCATAAAATGAGAATTCATTCAAGAAAAAACCTCTTTTGTTCACCGGACAAAAGAGGTTTTTTACATGTGTATGGGCTACAAAATAGATATTTTCTGCACTTTTGCGTATGAATTCGAACTGTCACAAAAAATGAAATCCTTGCTGTCGCAAGGATGAAATCTGCTAACGCAGATGAAATCTTCACTTTGTTCAGATGAAATTAAATCCACCCATCCGGCGTCGAGCCGGATTTCACCCCCAAAGGGGATTTCATCGTCGAAGACGATTTATTCCACCCGATAGGGTGGATTTAGTTGAAAACGACAGATTCCTGTCGGAATCGGTCGTTTTATGGCAGGGGGTGAAGGATTCGAACCCTCACAAACGGAGTCAGAGTCCGGTGTGCTACCTTTACACAAACCCCCTAAGTGCCTCAGCGCTTATCGCATAAATAATTATATCCAAAAATTCCAAAAAGTCAAGTACTTTTTTAAAAATTTTTAAAAAATTTTTTTAGGCCCGTTTTTGGGCAAAAAAGAACCCATTCTCCGAGGGAAAGGGGAGAATGGGTAGGGGGTCAAAGTATGTCGGGGATCTCCTTGAGACTGCGGATCTCAAAGTGGGGTGTAATGTCGGCTCGACCCGGCTTTCCCTTGGGATTATACCAGCAGGTGTAGATGCCGGCATTGAGCCCCCCTTTCATGTCACCGGTGAGGCTGTCACCGATGATCAGGGTGGTTTTGGGGTCGAAGTTCTCCATACGGGCGAAGCAGTAGTCGAAATAGGCCTTCTCCGGCTTGTGGGAGCCTGTGACTTCGGAAATGAAGACAGCCTTAAAATACTTGTTGATCCCTGCGCTGGCCATGCGGGAGTACTGGGTCTCTGCAACGCCGTTGGAGGCAATGTACAGGTCGTATTTGGGGAAGAGGTATCGGAGCATTTCCTCTGCGCCTTCCATAAAGTAGTGACCTACACCTAAATAGCGGCGATAGCAGTCCTCGAATTCCTGAAGGGGGATCTGTACTCCCAATTCTGCGAAGAACAGCTCATGGCGACGGAGGAGAACCTCCTGCCGACTCAGCTCTCCACGCTCCATTGCCTCCCACTGTGCCTGATTGATGACACTGTAGCGTGCAATATTCTTCTGGCTGGGGTCAATGCCGTAGTCCCCATAGGCCTTGGCTATGGCGGCCTGTTCTGCCTTGCCGAAGTCCAGAAGGGTGTCGTCGATGTCTATGAGAATACTGCGAATATTCATGGCTTCTGCTTCCTTTCCCAAATCGTATTGGCTAAGAGGGCAAATTGCTCTATGGTCAGGGTTTCACCACGGACAGAGGGGGACAGGCCGCAGTGCTCCATGATTTCTGTAAGCTGTTCCTTGTTGAATTCTCCGAAGCCTGCGGAAAGGCAGTTGAGGAGGGTTTTTCGTCTTAAGGCAAAGGCGGCGCGGACGGTGCGGAAGAACAGAGTCTCATCCCGAATGGGAGCGGGCGCTTCGGTACGAACCTTTAAGCGAACCACGGCACTGGTGACCTTGGGTTGGGGGATGAAGCAGTGGGCAGGAACATCAAAGAGAAGCTCCGGCTCTGCATAATAATTGCACATAACGGTGAAGGAGGAATAGTCTGCAGACCCTGCCTTGGAGCAGATCCGCTGGGCAACCTCCTTCTGTACCATGACGGTGACGGAGGAGAAGCACTTACTCTCCAAGAGCTTGCTGAGCACCGGGGAGGTGATGTAATAGGGGAGATTGGCACAGGCCGCAGGACGAAGACCGTGGAATTTCTCCGCTACCACAGTGGGCAGATCGGCCTTCATAGCATCGGTGAAAATGATCTCCAGATTGTCAAACTCTCCCACGGTTTCTGCCAGAACGGGCTTCAGGGTGGTGTCTAACTCCAAGGCTACTACCTTACCTGCCTTCTTGCACAGCTCTTGGGTCAGCGGGCCGAAGCCGGGACCGATCTCCAGTACACCGCAGGTGCTGTCAATGCCGGACTCGGAGACAATGCGCTCCGGTACCCAACGCTGGGTCAGGAAATTCTGCCCCTTGGCCTTGGAGAAACGGAAGCCGTATTTGCCGAGAAGCTCCTTGATTTTTTGAATATTACAAACATCTATCATAAGGGTATGATCCTCCTTTGGAGATAAAAAGCCTCTTTTCCGATATTATATCAGAAAAGAGGCAATTTTGCAAATCAATCTTGAATAATATATGCGGTACAGGAGCGCACACCGAATTCCCAGCATTCATCTTCCGTATCAAAATACAGGTCGATCTTATAGCCCTTGATGGAGCCGCCGGTATCTTCTGCTACGCAGTAGCCGTAGACATATTTGCCGTCGTTGGAGACGATGTACATCTTGGTTCCCAAGGGTATGTAACGGGGGTCAACGGCAACCGCACCTACACGGGCAACTGTGCCTGTTGCGGTGATGCCGGTTCGACCTTCGCAGGAATAGGCGGTGCAGGTGACATTCAGCTTCCGGGAATAGGTGTAGGTCATGCCACTGTCGGTGGTGATGGTGTTCTTGCCAATTTGGTCTCTTCTCTCCTCGGTGCTTTCAGCACTTGCGGGCTCTACGATGTACTCCGGTCGGTCGGGCTGATCCCGCAGGGCGGTCTTGGGGCCCCGTACCACCAATCTGGTGACAGGCTCTCTGACAATGACCTCACTGACGGTCTGACGGGAAAGCTCTTCGCCATTCTCGTAAACCACACGCTGGTTCTTGGAAACCGTACCCTTGGCCCCCTCGATCAGGACACGTTCTTCTCCGGGAGCCAGCTCGGGATCCTCGAAGTAGTTGGTCTCAAAGGGGATGGGAGTTTCGATCTGTTCTACCTTGATCTCTGTGTGAATGATCTCTACAGACAGACCGTCATAGGTTTCGGTCTTCAGATCACAGGAAATGCGATCTCCGTCGGTGATCTCCAGATTCATGCGCTGCAACAGCTCTGCCAAGGTCTCACCGAAGGTGCCTACTACATGCTGATTGCCACGGTAATTCACCGTAACGAGCTGCATTCGCTGGATCACAATGCGGCTGACGCCATCATTATAACTGGTAGTGTAGGTGTCCTCATCGCTTAGCTGGATGCCTGCCTCATTCAGTACTACATCGGGATCGGTACTGTAGGATTGGTGCACCGTCACGTTGTCACCGTCGGTGATCACATAGCGGTTCCGGGCGAAAACAGATTGAGAAAAAAGCCCTGCGAGGATGCCGATCATCAGGATCAAGGCAGTAATGCGAAAGATATAATTTGCGGGCTTTGGCTGTTTTTCCATTCTTTGCAATAGAGTTTCCTCCTTTCCATAGTGTTCGATTTTTGGGGTGAAACTATTGTTACTTTATTGTAACCGTAAGCTAATTATAACATTTTTTCACGATTTGTCAAGTTTTTTTATTAATTCGCAGATATTGACCAACTTTTGCAAAAGTTATGTAAATTCCGAAATATCAAAAAACTTGTGTTCGGGCCAATGGGCGCTACTATATCTTGTTATATCTTGTAAACATAATAACATTTTGGTTAACATAATTACGATATTAAGAAACCGATTGACAACGGCCTGAAAATGTGCTAAAATTGCCCTAACAAATCGGCGGAGACGAAGACCGATGCAGAAAACAGATCCCTCAGAGAGGGGGCGGTTGCTGTGAGCCCCTGAGATCTTTTTGCATTCGTACCACTTCTGAGCTGCTTTCCGGAAAGAACAGTATGGAAAGACGGGAGCGCCCGTAACAGCGCAAAAGAGCGGCTCTGTATAGTGCAGAGCAAGCAGGGTGGAACCGTGGGAGCAGTCTCTCACCCCTGATTCATTTCAGGGGTGATTTTTTTGCCCCTAATTACAAAAAGGAGGAACTACCATGTCCGAAGAAAATCTGTACACCTTTGAAAACGAGTCCTACCGCAAGACCTATTGGCACACCTGCTCCCACATCATGGCTCAGGCTGTCAAGCGTCTGTACCCCAACGTGAAGCTGGCCATCGGCCCTTCTATTGATACCGGCTATTACTATGACTTTGACTCCGACTTCTCCTTCACCCGTGAGCATCTGGATGCCATCGAGGCGGAGATGAAGAAGATCATCAAGGAGCGCCTCCGTCTGGAGCGCAGTGAGAAGCCCAGTGAGGAAGCGATCGCCTATATGGAGAGCCTGAATGAGCCCTATAAGGTAGAGCTGATCAACGATCTTCCCGAGGATGCCGTGATTTCCTTCTATACCCAGGGCGATTTCACAGATCTCTGTGCAGGCCCTCATCTGGATCATACCGGCAGGATCAAGCACAACGGCTTCAAGCTGACCCAGTGCTGTGGCGCATATTGGAGAGGAGACTCCAACCGTAAGATGCTCCAGCGTATTTACGGCGTAGCCTTCCCCAGCAAGGAAGAGCTGGAGAGCTACCTCAAGCAGCAGGAAGAAGCCCTCAAGCGTGACCATAACAAGCTGGGACGTGAGCTGGAATTCTTCACCACTGTGGAATCCATCGGTCAGGGTCTGCCCATCCTCCTGCCCAAGGGCGCAAGAGTCATTCAGCTCCTCCAGCGTTGGGTAGAGGATGAGGAACAGAAGCGTGGCTATATCCTCACCAAGACCCCCCTCATGGCTAAGAGCGATCTGTACAAGATCTCCGGTCACTGGGATCACTACCGTGACGGTATGTTCATTATGGGCGATCCCGATGACGAGGGTAAGGAGTGCTTCGCCCTCCGTCCCATGACCTGCCCCTTCCAATATCAGGTATACCTGAACCGCGCCCGTTCCTACCGCGATCTGCCCATGCGTTTGGGCGAGACCTCCACTCTGTTCCGTAACGAGGATTCCGGCGAGATGCACGGTCTGATCCGTGTCCGCCAGTTCACTATTTCCGAGGGCCATATCGTCCTCCGTCCCGAACAGCTGGAAGAAGAGTTTAAGGGTTGCTTGGATCTGGCAAAGTACTGCCTGGACACCGTAGGCATGCTGGAGAACTGCACCTTCCGTTTCTCCCAGTGGGATCCTGCCCGTGCCGGCATTAAGTACGAAGGCACTGCAGAGCAGTGGGAAGAGGCACAGCGTGTCATGGGAGAGATCCTGGACAACCTGGGTGTCAACTACACCATCGGCATTGACGAGGCCGCCTTCTACGGCCCCAAGCTGGACATTCAGTATAAGAATGTCTTCGGCAAGGAAGATACCATCGTTACCATTCAGGTCGATATGCTTCTGGCGCAGAAGTTCGGCATGGAATATACCGATACCGACGGCCAGAAGAAGACTCCCTATATCATCCACCGTACCTCCCTTGGCTGCTACGAGCGCACTCTGGCCTACCTCATCGAGCGTTACGCCGGTGCTCTGCCCCTGTGGATGATGCCCACTCAGGTCAAGGTTCTGCCCATTACCGACCGCGCCCATGAGTACGGCAAGGAGCTGGCCGCCAAGTTGGAGAATGCGGGCATCCGTACCGAGGTGGATCTCAGAAGCGAGAAGCTGGGCTACAAGATCCGTGAAGCACAGCTCCAGAAGATCCCCTATATGCTGGTCATCGGTGACCGTGATATGGAGAACGGCACTGTTTCCGTCCGTACCCGTACCGGTGAGGATCTGGGTGCCATGACTCCCGAGGAATTCATGTCCAAGGCTCTTATGGAGATCGCCACCAAGGCGAAGTAAGATCCTACAGGGAAGCACCTCTTTGTCTAAAAAATAACAGAAACCGTGTGTCGAATCCAAGAGAAGCATATCGACACACGGTTTTTTCGTTTTTAAGGAAGCTTTTCTGGGGTAGAGGCTGCTGAACAAGTCGCTACCGGGACTTATCCCAACGGCTAAAATACGGTAGGGAAGGCATCCCCCACAGAGGAAGATGCTGGGGAGAGCGTAGGGGAGGGGATTATTTGGTCTCAACGGGATTTCGATCACCGTTGGATGCAAGGGTGGCGGTGAGCCTTTGGGTGATTTTTTCCACACAGCGGCGACAGGCAGGGCTGTCCTTATAGTCCTCACAGCCGGGGCAGTAGACAAGGGATCGTTCTCGGATCATGCGGTAGTAGACGGTTTCTACCTTACCCATGACAGGGCAGAATTGCTTTAAAGAGGAGCGGATATAGTCCATGTTCTGTCTCCTTGAGGCTTACAGGATGATGGGTTCGTTGTGCTTGTCTCGGAGGCTCTTGACCAGCAACTCAACAAAGTCCCATACGGGAGGCTCCAACCATTTGTCATAAAGGATGCACATGTAAAGAGCCTGATGCCAGTTCGTCAGGGGAACATAGCGCAGATCCTCCCTCTGCTGGAGGCAGGTGAAGGGAAGGCAGGTGATCCCTACTCCTGCGGCAACCAGATCCAAAGCGGCTTGGGCGGTATCTACGGTACATTGCACCCTCTCCTCGGAATGGACACCGCTAGCCCATTCACGGAAGCTTTTGTTAACGTCATAGTTAAAGACGATTTGAGGCTCCTCCACGATTTCTCCGGGCTCGATTTCCCGACGGTCTGCCAAAGGATGCTCCTTGGGGAGAACCACATAAAAGCCCTGCTCCTTCAGCTTGCGAAAATGGAGACTGCGGTCACGGTCGGTCAGGTCAACCAAAGCCATGTCCAGCTCCTCCTGTCGCACCAGGTCCATAAGTGTTTCTGCGGAGCTTTCCGTAATACGGAAGCGGACTCGATTGTTTTTTTTGCTATAGTCGGCGATCTGCTTGGCGGCTGTGCCTGCAAGGGATCCGGATACACAGCCCAGACGAATGACCACAGGGGCGCTGTGGCGGCTTTCCTTCAGGGTCAGGGAGGCGGCATCCAGCTCATGGAGGGCGGCATCCACCTTCTCCCGATAGAAGCGCCCCTCTTCCGTCAGACGGATGTTTCTGCCGGACTTTTCAAAGAGCTTGACACCGCCCAGCTCGGTTTCCAGATTGTGAATGGCACTGCTGAGGGAAGGCTGGGAGATCCCTAAACGGGCGGCGGCTAAGGTATAGTGCTCTACCTGTGCCAAAACAGAGAAATATCGTAAAACATTGTAGTTCATAAAACATACGCCTCGATCCATAGTTTGTATCTATCAATAAAATATCACAAGTTCCCGGATTTTGCAAGAAGAGAATAGGAAGAAGCGGTTTACTTTTGGCAGAAAAAATGGTATAATTGTGACAAAATAGGGGGAAAAGGAGGGCTTGCCCGTGGAGAGCAGAAAGCCGGAGGAGAAGCTGTCACATATAGAAATGCTGGACGAAATACAGCAGGAGCTTGTGGAAGGCTTGCAGGGCGGAAAGCCGAAGAAATACGGCAAATATAGCTGGATCATTGTTTTGCTTGCGGTTCTGGCGGTGATGTCTTTGGAATTGCTGAAGCGGAGGGAAGCAATGCTCCTTCTGCCGGAGACCCCGGATCTGCAGATCCTCTTTCTGGATGTGGGGCAGGCCGATGCGGCTCTGCTGATGTGTGACGGTGAGACCATGCTCATTGACGGTGGCAACGTGGATGACGGCTCCTTGATCTGTACTGTTCTCAGGGAGCAGAAAATCGACAGCTTGGATTATCTGGTATGTACCCATGCCCACGAGGATCATGTAGGGGGCTTGGGCGCTGTACTGACAGTCTGCAGTGCGGAACGGGTTCTTTGCCCGGTGCGAGAGTATGACAGCAGGGCCTTTGAGAGCTTTGCCGATCGGGCGGGGAAGATCACGGTACCGGAGCCGGGGGATACATTCTATCTGGGCGGAGCCGCAGTGCAGATCTTAGCCTGTGATCCGGAAGCGGCGGAGACCAACAATACCTCTATTGTGCTGAAGCTCAGCTACGGTATGACAGACTTTCTCTTTACCGGAGATGCGGAATATGAGGTGGAGCAGTGGATCTTGGACAGCGGCTATGATCCCTCTGCGGATGTACTGAAGGTAGGTCATCATGGCAGCTCTACGTCAACCTCCTACCGCTTTCTCAATGCAGTGATGCCTCGATACGGAGTGATCTCTGTGGGAGAGGACAACAGCTACGGCCACCCGGAGGAAGTGGTTCTGGCAAGACTCAGAGATGCAGACGTGACCGTATTGCGTACGGATCAACAGGGCAACATCCTTTGCCGCAGTGACGGCAAAACAGTCAGCTTCCCGGCATCCTGAGTCTGCGGCAAGGGTGTCAAACAGGGTCTGCGATCGGGGAAGCCTGTATGAAACAGGAAATAGTGGGCAGGACACTACTGTACAAACAGATAGTGTCCTGCCTAATTGTTTATTTTTATCTATTTAAAGCGGAAAACAGAACCACCGCATCGATTCTTCTCATGAACCGCATTCCTCCACGAACTGTCTGCACATCCCTCTCCCCCTCCCTTCGGGAGGTACCTCTCCCGGAGGGAGAGGCAAGGGGCTGTGCGGAAGCTTCAAGCAGT
>JAFOZC010000072.1 GCA_017391305.1 Oscillospiraceae bacterium
AGCACAGAAGACACTTTTAGCTGTGATCCGGCGAAGGAATGACCAAGCCTATAGAAGCAGAAGCCCTCGGCCATTTGCAACAGGAGGGAGCATAACCACAAAAGGATCAGCCTGCCACTGTCTGCCTTGACGGAAATTCTTCCGTTCCCCAACAAATATCCAAGGTAAAAGTAAGTGAACCACCCCAGACAGGAAATGGCTTTCACAAGCCCTATGTAGGGATCGATCCCATAACCGCCGATCAAGGGAAGGTATCGCATGATCAGGATCTCCAGGGGTGCGATGGCAAATCCCCAATACCGAAATCTCGAACGGGAAAGCCGATCTATGAGTGGGATCAGGAGCATCAGCTCGCAATACACAAAAATATAGTACAAGCTTCCGTTGGCTCTTGCAAAGAGAAGGTTTCGCAGGGTCACAAGGGGGATCCTTGCAGGCTCACGGATATTTGACATCACAGAATAGATCAGTGTCCAGAGAAGATAAGGAATCAGAAGCTTAAAGAGCCTTTTTTTCAGATCCCGCCCCGGAGAAGAGAGCATGCCGCTTAGAAACAGGAATAGACCTACTGCGAAATTCAAGAAGGGTTTGGCAAAAACCTGAGCCACACCCGGTGGGGTATTGTGGATGAACACCACCGCAACACAAGCCAGCCCTCTTAGAATTTGAACACGCTTACTCTGCTCCCCTGTCAATCTTGCCGTACCCATCGTCAGAATTGGAAGTAGACAAAGGGATGCTCCCCGGTGAAGGCAAGGCCGATCACCAGACCGCAGAGGATGAAGAAAAGGGTCAGGCCGGGGACAGTATTCAGCTTCAAAAGGGGATAGTAGCCCTCCGGGGACTTTTGTCCCAGCTTCTTGGAGCGAATCACCGCCGCCATAGTGGCGGTAAAGACCGTGATCAGTGCCACGAAGGTCCAGAAGAAGGGCTGAACCACACCGCTTTGCAGGGTCACGATCCCACGGATCACCATCCATGCCTTAGAGAAGTTCTCCGAACGGAAGAAGATCCAGGTAAAGGACACGAACAGGAAGGTTCCCACCGCACCCAAAATTTTGGAAAGGGTTTTGGGAGCTTTTTTCTTCGGTAGCATTTTATCCACACACAGAGCAAGACCGTGAAGCAGTCCCCAGAATACGAAGGTCCAGTTTGCACCATGCCACAGGCCGCCCAGGAGCATAGTCAGCAGCAGATTGATGTACTGACGGGTCTTCCCCTTTCGGTTGCCGCCCAAGGGGATGTACAGGTATTCCCTCAGCCAAGTAGACAGGCTGATGTGCCATCTGCGCCAGAATACCGTGACATTTTCCGAAATATAGGGGATATTGAAATTGGGCAGGAAGTCATAGCCCAGGATCTTTGCACAGCCTATGGCGATGTCCGAATAGCCGGAGAAGTCCAGATAGATCTGAATGGCATAGGAGAACACCGCCAGCACAATGGTGAGCCAGTGGAAGGCTGTCGGTGTGCGGAACACATCGTCCACGAACACAGAGAGGTGGTCAGCAATGACAATTTTCTTGATCAGACCAAAGATCATGAGCTGAATACCGGTCTCGAAGCTCTTCAGAGTGATCCTTCTGTCCTCCTTTAGCTGGGGCAGGAAGTCCGCAGCCTTGACAATAGGCCCTGCCACAAGCTGGGGGAAGAAGCTGATATACAGTGCCATGCGAACAAAGCTTCTCTCCGCTTCGATTTTTCCTCGTTTGACATCGATCACATAGCTCAGAGCCTGGAAGGTGTAGAAGGAGATGCCCACAGGGAGAATGATGGACAGAGTGCCAAGCTCCCTGCTCAGCAGTTGGGCAAAGCTGTCCAGGAAGAAGTTAAAATACTTAAACAATCCGAGAACCACCAGGGGTACGGTGACTCCCAGCACAAACAGCGTCTTTCTGTCTGCAAACAGGGCGGTCGCATAGGCAATTACCGTCACAAAGAGCAGTAGGAAGCAGAAGCGCCAATCCCAGTAGCCGTAGAAGAAGTAGCTTGCAAGGAGGAGGAAGGACTCTTTGTAACATGTGTTTTTTAATTTCTGCAAGCCCAAAACCACCACAAGCACCACAGAGAAGAAAATGATAAAATCAGGAGATGCAAAAGACATTAATTTCCCTCCTTGATCAAGTCGCAGATGGCCTGTGCGATCATTTTATGGCCGTTTTTGTTTAAATGGCCTGTTCCCACAGAGGTATTGCTGAAGCCGTGGGGGAGAACATGGGATTTTTCGTAATTTTCCGTGAAAATTTCCGCCATATCCAAGAATTGGGCGCCGCTTTCCTTGCAGACCTCTGCGAAGAAGGCGCTCAGCTCTCTGTCATCGGTCACTGTGGCTGTGCCGTCCTCCTGCAAGGATAGGGAAGGATGGTACAGGATGATCAGCTTTGCTCCGTATTGAGATACCGTGCTGACCAGCCTTGTGATAAGGGCAGAGTACAGCTCCTCCGAGGCCCATGTCTTTTTTTGAGAAGCGGTAGAGGCCTTGTTGGAGGTATCGTCCTTGCCGAAGTTCGCCAACTGGGCATAGAGCAATCTCAGGAACTGATTTTTCTGGAGCATTCCCACAATACCGTCTGTTGGAGAGGGCAAATGAGAAACCTTTTTCTCAAGAACCGTCTGCAACTGCGCATTGGTATAGCGAAGATTGGAGGTCTCCAGAATCACATAGTCTGTGGGCTTGTATTTCTCCATAGCCGCAGACAGATTATCGGCACAGTTCAGGAAGGTATGGGCGGACATGCCGATGTTGTACACCGTCTTTTCCGGCAGGAGGCTGCCAAGAACTGCGGCAGTGGATTCCTCCATGCCTACGTTAAAGGCCTCCATGTGAGAAGATCCCATAATGAGGATATGGGTCTTTTGACCCTCGGTGTAATCCGCTTTGTTTATGTAACCTTCGTTATTTGTTTTTCCCAGAGCAAAGCCCTCTGTACCTCTGGAATAGAACTGATTGTACTGCCATGCATAATCCGTTGCACCGTGGGAGGTGTCGTAGTGGATAGGTACATTATAATACAGCATACAGAAGCCGGTCAGAATGGCAAGGGCCAATACGGCACTGACTCCGGCTTTCAGAAACCAAATACATGTTTTTTTCATAATTATTTCCCCAAAGTATCTTTCGTCGGTTCTACAGAAATTCAGATCGCCCAATCTATTGTCTGCACAAGCATACCACGCTTATTGAGGTTGATACTCTGATATATGAATATACCTTTACTCCTTCGCGGTTTGTTGTTGCCATATGTTCTCTCCCTTGTGCTGTGTTGTTTTTCCCTACCTAAACAACTGTTGCTTTTATTCTACCATGAGTTTGTGAATAAAT
>JAFOZC010000073.1 GCA_017391305.1 Oscillospiraceae bacterium
CTTATCCCGATTACTTTTCCTCGCTGTCTTGATTTCTCCGATATTGTCGTTGTTAAACTCAAATTTACGTTTCATTTTCATCACCATATTTATTATATCATAAATATGGTGATTTGTCTACTTTTTATTGGAAATTAGTATCAGACATGAGTTTCGCTATGTGAAAAATGCTGTTCCTTGGGATCTTGTGAGGATCGGCAAGGAACAGCACGGTTATTTTGTGTTTTCGGTCAGATGCGGCGGGTCAGGATGCCTCGCTTATCCCGGATGACACCTCTGGGACAGGACATGGCACAGGCTCCGCAGGACAGGCACTTGTCGGAGAAAATGAAGGCGCGGTTTTCCGAGACGGTGATGGCTTCCGCAGGGCAGACCTTCTCGCACAGGCGACAGCCGATGCAGGAAACCTCGCAGACATGGAGGCAGCGGGCATCCTTGTTGGAGCAGAGGACAACAATAGGATTGGCCTCTACACGGAGGTGGATGACACGCTGGGTACAGGCCAGATAACAGGCACCGCAACCGACACACTTGCTCTCGTCAACCTCTGCAACGCCGTAGGCGTTCAGGGAAATCGCGCCGAAACGGCATACATCGATACAGGCACCGCAACCGGTACAGCCGTATTGGCACAGGTCGGAGCCGTCTTCCTTCCTCTTTGCACGACAGCCGCCGTTGCAGTGGACGCAGGCAACCTTTTGGGGGAATCTTTTCTTAACGATCATGGGGCTCCTCCTTTCTATCTGCGCTCATAGGGGGTACCGTTGAGGGGCAGGCTGAAACGGCGCTCTCCATCCAGACGGAAATAGGCATCTGCAATGGCAGGCGCAGTGGGGATGGAGGTGATCTCACCGATGCCGATCGCACCGCAGGCAACGTCCAGCCCCGGCTTGTCGATGACAATGGACTTGATCTCCGGCACTTGATGGGCTCGGAACAGACCGAGCGTACCGAACTTGGCAGTGGGCTTGTTGTTGTCTATGGGGTAGCTCTCCGTCAGGGCATAGCCCATGGACATGACCACACCGCCTTCGATCTGCCCCTCACAGGACAGGGGGTTGATGGCCTTGCCTACATCATGGGCGGCAACCATCTTCTTGATGTAGCCGGTGTTCTCGTCCAGAATGCATAGCTGGGTGGCATAGCCGTAGGCTACGTGGGACACGGGATTGGGGACATCTGCCCCCAAGGGATCGGTTTTTGCCAGATATTCTCCGTAGAATTCTCTGCCGACCATATCCTTCAGACTCTTTCCTGCCAGAGCCTCATGGAGCTTAAGACAGGCACGGCGACAGGCTTCCCCGGTGACCAGGGTCTGACGGGAGCCGGAGGTATCGCCGGAATCCGGGGCGATCCAGGTATTGGAGCGCTCATATACGATCTCTTCTCGCTTCAGGTTGGTGTTGGAAACGATCATCTGCACCAGAACCGTTCCCAAGCCCTGACCGATGCAGGAGGCACCGCTGTAAATATGAACCTTGCAGTCTTCTTCTACGATCAGCTTGCAACGACCCCAATCCGGGATACCCACACCTACACCGGCATTCTTCATGGCACAGGCAATGCCCTTGATCTTGGCATTGTCATAATCCTCTTTCACAGCCAGCAGGGTTTCCACAAGACCTGTGGATCCGTCTACGATCTGACCGTTGGGCAGGACACCGCCGGGGCGGATGGCATTGCGGAAGCGGATCTCCCAGGGAGAGATGCCTACCAGATCCGCAGCCATGTTGAGAAGGGTCTCAATGGCAAAGCAGGTCTGGGTCACGCCGAAGCCACGGAAGGCCCCGGCAGGGGGATTGTTGGTATAATAGGCATAGCCGTCGATCTCAAAATTTTCGTAAGCGTAAGGGCCTGCGGCATGGGTGCAGGCACGTTCCAGAACCGGGCCGCCCAAGGAGGCATAAGCACCGGTGTCGGAAATGACCTGAGCCTTCACACCCTGAATGATGCCGTTTTCGTCCACACCCAGAGTGAAATCCATGTCAAAGGGATGGCGCTTGGGGTGGATGAGCAGGGACTCTGCACGGGAGAGCTTGCATTTGACCGGTCTGCCGGTTTTATAGGCAAGGAGAGCCGCTAAGGGCTGTACGGTCATATCCTCCTTGCCACCGAAGCCACCACCTACCAGAGCATTCTGCACCTTGACCTTGTCATAGGGCAGATCCAGCATCATGGCACACTCGTGGAGGGTGGTATGAGAGCTTTGATCCGTGGTATAGATCAGCACGCCGTCTCCGTCGGGAACGGCAACAGCACACTCCGGCTCTAAGAAAGCGTGCTCTGTCCAGGGGGTATGGAATTGCTCATGGAGCACATGCTTGGAATTTTTAATGGCTTCCTCTGCATTGCCGCGGGATACATGCTTGTGGGCAAGGAGATTGCCGTTTTTGTGAACCAGGGGGGCATAGGGAGCGGCGGCCTCTGTGGGATTGTTCACCGGGGCTAAGATCTCATATTCTACCTTAATGAGCTTCTTGGCCTTCTCCACTACCTCCATCGTCTCACCGGCTACCAGAGCAATGGCATCTCCCAGGAAGTGGGTGATACCGCCCTCGGGGATCATGACAGGCCAGTCGTGTACCAGATGACCGATCAGGTTCTTGCCGGGGATGTCGGCGGCAGTCAGGATACAGACGATGCCGGGGAGCTTCTGAGCGGCGGCGGTGTTAATGCTGATCACACGGGCCCGGGGATACTTGGAACGGAGGGCAGAGCCGTAGATCATGCCGGGGAAGTAGAAGTCATCGGGATACTTGCCGTAGCCCAGAACCTTCTCCTCCACATCCAGACGGTGGACACGGGAGCCGATCTTCCAGTCGGCGGAGGTAGGCAGGGGAAGCCTTCCTTCACGGAAGATCTTACCTGCCAGCTTGATGGCCGCAACGATCTTCACATAGCCGGTACAGCGGCAGTAGTTGTTGCGGATGGCAAAACGGATCTGCTCCTCTGTGGGATCGGGGATCTTATCCAGCAGACTCTTGGCGCACAGAACCATGCCGGGAATACAGAAACCGCATTGCACCGCTCCGGCTTCTCCGAAGGCGAAGACATACACGGTCTTCTCCCAATCGCTGAGACCCTCCACCGTCAGTACATGCTTGCCCTCCAACCGCTGGGTATCGGGGATACAGGCACGGCAGGGCTCTCCCTCAATCAGCACCGTACAAGCTCCGCAAGCGCCCTCGCTGCAGCCGTCCTTGGCAGACAATATCTGCAATTCGTCCCGCAAATACCGCAGGAGCTTTTGTTTCTTCTCAACGGTAACCTCGTTGCCGTTTACATAGAAGGTAGACATATGAAAAACCTCGTTTCTTCCTTGCGAGAACAAGGAGGGTTCCTAAAAATGCATACAATTTCGGAATATAAATCATTATACTACAAAACCGCCCCATACGCAAGTGCCCAATCAAAAAAATAAAAGGAAACAACTTCCGATTTATGGAGCAGGTCGAAGGCATGGTAGGGGTC
>JAFOZC010000074.1 GCA_017391305.1 Oscillospiraceae bacterium
ACTGTCTGCACATCCCTCTCCCCCTCCCTTCGGGAGGTACCTCTCCCGGAGGGAGAGGCAAGGGCCTGTGTGCAAACTTCAAACAGTACTATAAACCGAAATTTATCGCCCTATCCATCGATGCCCACTGCACTCTTGGCTCTCCCTCCGGGAGAGCTGGCGCGAAGCGCCTGAGAGGGCTCACCGCACCGATTCTACCGACAAGCTACCCTCAGATCCACTGCACCGATCCCCTCCATACGAAACTGCATTCCTGCACGAACTGTCTACACGATCCCTCTCCCCCTCCCTTCGGGAGGTACCTCTCCCGGAGGGAGAGGCAAGAGCTGTGTGCAAACTTAAAGCGGTGCGACAAAGCGAAAATTGGAGTGGGGGAAAATAATTCTTGACAGGGAGTCGGGGTTTGTATAATATAGAAGTGTTATGTGATTCCTGTGACGGAATTTGTGGAAATACTATGGATTGCTTATAGAAAAAGAGGGAACGATGAGAGTTCTGGCGATTTTTTGTTTTGCTTTTGCGGCGGCGGTGTTCGTGTATACAAGCGCTCTTCCTTTGGGAATTCGGGTGGGACTGATGATGGGAGCCTTGGGGCTTTTGCTAGTCGGTTTCTCTCGGAGATCCCATACAGGGGAAAGACTTTGGAGCAGTCGGAGGGGAAAGATCCTTGTGCTGACGGCGCTGGGCTTCCTTGCGGGGGCCCTTTGGTGCGGGGGCTATGAGGCTCTGCATTTGGCACCCTTGAGAGAATTGGAAGGGAAGACCGCTGTCATTTCTCTGAGAGCTGCGGAGGACGGCAACGGAAAGGAAAGCCGTGAGCCGATCCTGTGCCGTTCCGGCTCGGAGAGAGTGCTGGTATATTTGGACGATGGGGTACAACAGCTCCGTTTAGGTGACGAGCTTCAATTACGGGCAGAGCTTCATGCCGTAGATCCGAGAGAGGATATTTCCCGCATTTCCAAGGATATTACACTGATCGCCTATCAGAGGGGAGAAGTGAAGCTGAGTCGTCAGGGGCTGAAATGGTGGGAGCTTCCCAAAGGGGTGTATAGCTTGTTGCAGATCCGCATTGGACAGATGTTCCCGGCGGATACAGAGCCCTTTCTTCGGGCGCTCTTAACGGGGGATACGGGGAAGCTAGCCTATGGCCTACGCAATGATATGTCTCTGGCCGGGATCTCCCATGTGGTTGCTGTGTCCGGAATGCATGTGAACCTGCTGTGTTCGCTGGTTATGCTTCTGTGCTTGCGGAGGAGGCGCTTTGCGGCAGGCTTTTGTCTGGCCACGATCTGGTTCTTTGCCGGGATGCTGGGCTTTACGCCCTCTGTGACCCGTGCGGTGGTAATGAATTCTCTCCTGCTCTTGGCACCTCTGTTCCGACGGGAATATGATGCCCCTACCTCTTTGAGCTTTGCACTGGTGCTCCTGCTGCTGCCGAATCCCCATGGGATCCGCTCGGTGGGCTTGCAGCTTTCCTTTGCTTCCGTGGCAGGGATCCTGAGCTTCTCTCAGCCCCTGTACAATTGGTTCAAGGGTCTGTACAACAAGAAAAAATGCCGCAGATCTGTAGAAAGACTCCTGCATTTCCTGGCCGGTTCTGCCTCTACCACCCTTGGGGCAAGCATTCTGACCATTCCCCTGTGTGCCTATTACTTTGGGACAGTGAGCCTGATTGCCCCGTTGAGCAATCTGATCCTGCTGCCGATGCTGTCTGTGATCTTCACGGTCAGCTATCCCTTGGTGCTTCTAAGCTTCTGTATCTATCCTGTGGCGGCTTTTGCAGGCAGACTTTTGGCTTGGCCTGTGAGGGCTGTGCTGTGGGGGATCGAGCTTCTTGGAGATGTGCCTTTTGGCTCTCTGTATACCCACAGCCCCTATGTGATCCTTTGGCTGGCGGCTTCCTATGGAATCTTTGCTCTGGCCTATTACGGCAGAAAGCCCGGGATAGGGCTGATCTGCATTCTTGCCATGCTTGTGACAGTGCCCATATTCCAGAGAATATCCACAGATCATCTTCGCTTTACCATGTTGGATGTGGGACAGGGGCAGTGCCTTCTGGCAGAGGCGGGGAAGGCGGTCATTGTCATTGACTGCGGTGGCAGCAGGGACGAGGAAGCAGGGGAGGAGGCGGCGAGGACTCTGCTCAGTCGCAGCAGAGGGAGCATAGATGCCCTGATCCTGACCCACTATGACCGGGATCATGTCGGAGGCACATTGCAACTCATGGAACGGATGAAGATAGGCTGTCTCTACCTTCCCGATATTGAGCCCGACAATGCTTGGAGGCAGAGGATCGTGCACAGAGCCCGGGAGCTGGAGATCCCGATCTCTTATGTTCTGCAGAGTATGAAACTGCATTTCCAAGGCGGTACGCTGGATATTTTTGCGCCTATAGGTACAAATACGGAGAATGACGGCCTCTCCCTCTTGCTGTCTGAGGGAGATTATGATATACTGATAAGCGGAGATCTTTCCGCCGAGGAGGAACGACAGCTTCTTCTCAGGGAAGCTATGCCGGATATTGAGGTTCTGGTGGCAGGACATCACGGAGCAAAGACTTCCACAAGCCCGCAGCTTCTGCAATATTGCAGACCGGAGCTGCTGCTGATTTCCGTAGGACCCAATTCCTACGGGCATCCCACACAGGAGGTTCTAAAGCGTGCAGAACGTGTGGGAGCAAAGGTGTACCGTACCGATGAGGAGGGTACGATTCTTTTGACGAGGTAGAACTATGGCAAAAAAACCGGAACGAGGGATGTCCGAGGGAGCAAAACAGCTCCTGCAGGATCTGAAGCAGAAGAATCCCGGCAGGTTCTATATCCTCTATGGCGAAGAGGACTATTTATGCCGTCATTATTTCGGCAAGCTCAAGGAGCTGTTGCTGGATGAGCTGACGGGAGATTTCAATTATCATAAGCTGACGGCGGAGAATTTTTCCGTAGAGCTTCTCAGCGACAGCATGGAGACCCTGCCGATGATGGCAGAACGCTCCCTGATCCATGTGGACGAGGTGGATCTGTTCGCACTGGATGCCAAGGATCAGGAGGCTGTGGCAGAATTGCTGGGAGATATTCCGGAGCATTGCTGTCTGGTTCTGAGCTATGTGGAGTTCAAGCCGGACAAGCGGAAGAAAAAGCTTTGGTCTGCCATAGAGAAGAATGCTGTTATGGCGGAAATGTTCTATCAGCAGGAACGGGAGCTGTACAGTTGGATCACCCGTCACTTCCGAGAAGAGGGGAAGCAGATCCGTACGGAGCTTTGTGCCTATTTATTGCAGCTTTGCGGTCTTTCTATGACACGGCTTCTGGGAGAGATCGCCAAGATCAGCGCCTATAGCGGGGCGACAGAGATCGTACGGGAAGACATCGATGCTGTGGTAGAGCCTACTATGGAGGCGGTGGTATTTGACATTACCAATGCCCTTGCAGATCGGAATTTTGACAGGGCAATGGATCGGCTTCACGTTCTGGTAAAATTACGGGCAGAGCCGATTGCTATAGTGGGCGCCATCGGTGCGCAAATGCGGAAGCTCTACGGAGCTAAGGTGCTGAAAAATGCCGATGAACTGGTTCGGGTCTACAGTATGAGCCCCGGAGCGGCTTCCTTTGTTATGACCCAAGCCAGACGATTTTCCCAGAGCTTTTGTGAAAAGGCGGTGCTCCTCTGTCTGGATGCGGATCGCAAGCTGAAAAGCGCAAGGGAGGACGAAGGACTTCTGTTGGAGTTCCTGATCCTTCAACTGGCGCAGGAGGCAAGGAATGATTAAACAGGCCATTATTGTTGAGGGGCGCTACGACAAGAATACGCTGTCGCAGATCGTGGATGCCCCGATTTTTGAAACCAAGGGCTTTGGAATTTTCAAGGACAAGAAGCGCCTTGCCATGCTGCGGAAGATCGCAGAGGAACGGGGCGTGATCATTTTCACCGATTCCGACGGAGCGGGCTTTGTGATCCGAAATTATCTGAAAGGAGTTCTGCCTAAGGATAAGGTGCTCCATGCTTATATTCCCGACATTTACGGCAAGGAGCGGAGGAAGGAGCAAGCCTCTAAGGAAGGAAAGCTGGGAGTAGAGGGTATGACAAGGGAAGTGATCCTACAGGCCCTGCGGCAGGCAGGGGCAGAGGAGGAGCAAAGTCCCCGTGAGCCTATCAGCAAGGCAGATCTATTCCTAACGGGCTTTTCCGGCCCCGGGAGCAAGGAAAAACGGAAGGAATTGATGGAAGCCTTGAAGCTGCCGGAGCATCTGAGCAGTAACGGCTTTTTGGATGTACTGAATCTCCTGATGACACGGGAGGAATTTTTAGAGCGTTACGGAGAAAAATATGGTTGATATATCGGTAAAAAATCTGGTCAAATCCTTTGAGGTAGGGGAGACCCTGCTGGACGGAATGACCTTTGACATACACGAGGGGGAATGTGTGGGCATCATGGGCCGTAACGGCTGTGGCAAGACCACCCTGTTCCGCCTCCTAACGGGAGAGCTCTTCCCGGACGAGGGGGAAATTATGATCGCCTCGGGGAAACGCTTGGGCTTGATCTCTCAGATCCCCCATTATCCCGAGGGCTATCGGGTAGAGGATGTGTTACGTACCGCCTTTGCGAAATTGGAGTCCCTGCGAAAGAAAATGGAGGCTCTGGAAGAGAAGCTCACCGCTTCCGCACCCAAGGCCCTTCTGGATGAATACGACAGGCTCAGTAATGCCTACCTGGTGGGAGGGGGCTATGAGCAGGATACTCAGGTGGATAAGATCTGTAACGGTCTGGGCATTCCCCATGCCATGCGAGAACAGCTCTTCGACAAGCTTTCCGGTGGGGAAAAGACCCGTGTGAATTTAGGTCGATTGCTTTTGGAAAAAACAGATATTCTCCTTCTGGACGAGCCTACCAACCATCTGGATCTGAAGAGTGTGGAGTGGTTGGAGGATTATATTCACAAATTCAAGGGAACGGTGCTTACCATTTCCCATGACCGATATTTCTTGGATCGGGTGGTACAGCGGATCATTGAGATCTCCGCAGGGAAGGCAGAGTTCTACAGCGGCAATTACAGCTTCTATTTACAGGAAAAGCAGGACCGTTTTGACAGACAGCTGAAGCAGTATGAACAGGAGCAGGCCAAGCTGGCACAACTGGGTCATACCGTGGAGCGGATGAAGGGCTGGGGCATCAACAACCGTGTCCTCTACCGCCGTGCTATGTCTATCCAGCACCGCATGGACAGAATGCGGAAAACCGAGCGCCCCACCAAGGAAAAGACCCTCCGCGCACGTTTTGGGGAGAAAGAATTCCACGGCGATGAGGTTCTTTCCGTGAAGGGCATGTCAAAGGCCTTTGGAGATCGGGTGCTGTTTTCCGACATTGAGCTGAAGGTAGCCGGGGGAGAACGGATCGCCCTTCTGGGAGATAACGGAACGGGCAAGACCACCTTCATCCGTGCGCTTCTGGGGGAACTGCCCTGTGAGGGGAAAATCAAATTCGGCCCATCGGTGAAGTCTGCTTATTTGCCCCAGGTGATCCATTTCTCCCATCCGGAGCGGAGCCTCTATGATACGATGCTCTATGAGAAGAAGTGTACACCTCAATCTGCCCGTGACCGTCTGGGCGCCTTCCTGTTCTCCGGGGAGGATGTGTTCAAGACCGTAGGCACTCTCTCCGGCGGAGAGCAGTCCCGTCTGCGGCTGTGTATGCTCATGGATGAGAAAATCAACCTTCTGATTCTGGACGAGCCTACCAACCATCTGGATGTGGCATCCAGAGAATGGGTGGAGTGCGCCATTGAGGAATATGAGGGTACGCTGATCTTCGTATCCCACGACCGCTACTTTGTGGATAAATTCGCCACCCGTGTGTGGGAGCTGGAAAAGGGTACGATTCGTGATTTCCCCTGCGGCTACAGCAAGTACCGATCCATTAAGGAGCATGAAGCAATGGCCGCCCCCCTTGCCACCCAAAGCAAGAAGAAGGATAAGCCCCCCAAGCCCACCGGCAGCAAGGAGCTGGAAAAGACCGTCCGCCGTTTGGAACGTGACATTGATGCCCGGGAACAGTCCATTGCCAAGCTCCGAGAAGCGCTGGAGGCCGCCTCCGCAGATTATCAGGAATATCTCCGCCTAAGCGAAGAGCTCAGTCAGCAGGAAGCCGCATTGGAGGAAGTCATGCTCCAATGGGAAGAAGCCGCCGCACTGTTAGAGGTGTGAGACCAACCGATAGAAAAGAGGAGAGATAGATATGAAAATAGGATTGGATAAGAGCAAAGAAGCTTTAGCCGGAATGGTTCAGAACACTGTGGATTTTGGGAAGAAGGCTGTGAATAATGCGAGGGAAACGGCATTGGCAAAGGCAGAGAAGAGGAAAAACGAAGCCGTAGAAAGGGATTTAAAGAAGTATAATCCTTTATTCCCTGAACAATACAGATGTGAAGAATTTCATCTTCCCAAGGTCATTGTCATCGTAGATGATGCGGAGCGACGCGATATTGAGGTGTGCAAGGGTGCCATGGGATGGCGTGACATGGAAAATAAAACGGAAATCCTGTACCTCTATGAGAAAGATGTTGAAATGGTTGGACTGTCGTTTTTTCCCGGAGTAAAGTGCAATCATGTATACTGTGCAGACCAATTTGATCCTAAGCGCTACATTCAGACGACGGAACTGTTCGGACGAGCTATGGATGAAAAGGTTGCGGAGCTGAAGCATATTGCATGGGCTTTAGGTGCGAAAAAATGCGTGATTGAATATAGTGAATTTTCTGCGAATGAAAATGCCGAGAGACGAAAGGCGAACTTTGCAGGAGGGATGTTCGGGAAGAAAGCAAGTGGTTCCGCTGATTCCGCCAGTCAGGAAAAGGGGCTGAGAGAGAATAGATTAGCCACCTCTGCGGAGTATGAGGGAAGTCCGTATCCCCAGCGACCAACATTAAAATGGTTTGCGAATACAGACACGATACTGCATCTGATCGAAAGCCGTTGCAACGGTACAAATGTTGTAAAGAAGGATAGTATTGAAGTGGAAGAACGGTCTTCTGCTACAATTTCCGGAGATATGGCTGCCGCCATTGATGCGACCTTTGGGAAAATGGGAAATCTCAAGGGAGCTGTGTCTATGAGTAGCGAAGCAGCCAAAGAGCAACGGAGGAAAATGACACTCCATATCGAGTTTTGATCAGACGATTGATTCCGAAATATGGAATTTGAAAGATGATTTGTCCACCAATCCGAGGACTAATACAAAAACCAATGTCCGACAGAGCCGACCCACAGGGAAGCTCTGTCGGCATTGCTTTTATAAAATGGATCATAAATAAGACCGGTTTCCTATAGTGGAGAAATTACGGTTTACCGAACTGCTTGAAGTTTGCACACAGGCCCTTGCCTCTCCCTCCGGGAGAGGTACCTCCCGAAGGGAGGGGGAGAGGGATGTGCAGACAGTTCGTGCAGGAATGCAGTTTCGTATAAGGAATCGGTGCAGTGGATCTGAGGGTAGCTTGTCGGTAGAATCGGTGCAGTGA
>JAFOZC010000075.1 GCA_017391305.1 Oscillospiraceae bacterium
CCAAGCTTTACCTCTCCGATACGCAAATCACCGACTGCAGTCCCCTTGCCGGACTCATTTCTCTCACCAAGCTTGATCTCTCCGATACACAAATCACCGACTGCAGCCCCCTTGCAGGACTCACTTCTCTCACCAAGCTTGATCTCTCCGGTCTTCGTTTGCATTCTCTCCCCAAGGAATTTCTTACCCTTGAAATCCCCTTTATAGACGAACATTACATTTATAGTACCGGCATCAACCTCCACGATGTACAGCTCCGCACCCAGCCTGTGAGTCTGTTTTTCCAACCTCGCGAAATGATCCAAGCCTATTTCGACTCCCCTCAAGTTCCCATTCAAGAGGCAAAGGTTATCTTCCTCGGAGAAGGTGGCGCCGGAAAGACACATACCATCAAGCGTATTCTTAACCACTGCAAAAACGAGGACTACAAAACCGACACTACCCCCGGCATAGAGATCAGTCCTTACGACGGAAACTACAAGGGCAAGGCCCTGCGCATCAATTTCTGGGACTTCGGCGGTCAGGAAATCATGCATGCCATGCATCGCTGCTTCCTGACAGAAAGAAGCCTCTATGTGGTGATCCTAACCAACCGTCACGACCTCATGCCCCACGCCAGATTCTGGCTGAAGAACATCCAAACCTTTGCCAAAAACTCCCCCGTTCTTCTTGCTGTCAACCGGTGGGATAATATTAACCTCCGTGGCTTAGACATGGACCGTTTGCAGAAGGACTATCCCCAACTGTGCCCGATTCCTATGTACTACAGTGCAAAAGATCCCTCGGAGGAGGCCTTCCATAGCTTCCTCAATGAAATTCTGAAAGAAGCAAGCAAGCTGGACAGCACCGCCATGACCTTCCCCAAAGAGTGGGCAGACATCCGTCAGGATCTCATCGTTCGAGCAGAGAAAGAGAACTATATTTCTCTGGACAGCTACTACAAAATCTGTGAAGACCGGGGGCTGAAAGATCCCACCATCCGGGACTGGTTGCTCCACTGGTTCAACGACATGGGCATCTGCTTCAGCTATCATGACCGTCCCGGTACAAATCCCACCCTGCAAAATTACAAGGTATTACAACCCCGGTGGCTCACCAATGCGGTCTACCGCCTTATTAACAGCGGTCAAAAGTATGCAGAAAAAGGCAGGATCCTTCTGAGCAATATAGAAGACCTTTTAAAGACTCCATCGGGAGATCCAAAAGAAGCCGTCCTTCCCAATGTATCCTACCACGGGATGGAATACAGCTATGTTCTGGAGGTTATGCGAAAATTCAACCTTTCCTACAAGATCAATGACCGCTATGAATTCATCCCGGCTCTTTGTTCGGAAGACACACCGAAAAATCTCCATCCCACACAATACAAGACCAAGCTCTCCTATGTCATGGAGTATACCTATCTTCCCGACACCGTGATCCACAGACTCATGATCCGTTGCTATGAAAAGCTCCATACGGACTTTGTATGGCGAAAAGGTCTGCGTTTAGAGGAGGAGCTTGCAGGTCTAACTGCCGTTGTAGATATGGGAAATGACGATGCCACTCTGCGGATTGACATCTATAGCGACAATATTTTACCCCCCTGGAAGCTTCTGAACAAGCTCCGCAATACTCTTGCCCAAATCAACAAGGATCTTGGCCTCCAAGCGGAGGATCACATTCTTATCCAAGGTAAGCAGGAGGAAATCCCGCAGTCTGTAAATCGTCTTCTGCTGGCAAAAGAGCATAATGTAAAAGAATTAACCATTATCGGTAAAGAAGAATTCCTCGGTAATATGTCTATTGACAAAATTCTAGGCGAAACCTTTGGCGAAGAGCTGCTTCGTAAAGCGGAAGACCTTGCGCAAAAGGAAAACCGGTCCATTACCTATATCTTCTACAACATCCATAACGGAGATGTGTATGAAGCACCGGTCACACAGCATAACGGAAATGTGAACTGTTACCAAGGCATGGATGATGCAAAACTATTTGAAATTTTGGAATACTTGGAACAAAATCACAGCCAAAGCCAAGAAGCTCTGGTTAATGCCTTCATTGCACACTTGGAAGCTCTCAACACAGCGGACGCCTTGGAGCAGGCGAAAAAGCTCAAGGAAGAAAAGGATCAAAAGCCGGGCATCTATACAGGCTTTGCAAAGCGCATGAAACAGCTCTCCGAGATCGGAGGCGGATTAGCCGTAGTCGGCAAGGTCTGCAACCCCCTCTGGGACAATGTAAAACCCTGGCTTGCCGAAAACATCACCAAGATTCCCGAAATCATAGACAGGTTCAAAGACTTCCTCCGCTAATACTGTTTCTTGATAAAATGGTTTGAAAACCATTTTATTGCAGGAAGAATATCCTGCACCGCCTATGGTGGCAAGAACAGTATTACACGGCATAATAAAACGGTTAATCCGTTTTATTAGAAATAAGTATAAAACAACCGGACAGCAAGCCCCACAAGCTTGCTGTCCGAATTTATATAATATCTGTATATTCCATATCAGCACCGTTTCCCGAATAAAACCACAGCCCTGTAGGGGCGGACGACTCTGTCCGCCCAATGCAGGCACTTCCAAATTCGCACAAATCGGAGCCTCCCTTTACACAAGGGAGCCTTGAGTCCCTACCGCACCTCCAAACAAAGCGTAAAATTGCAGTTTGTCTAGCACAGGGGACGGAGATGTGTGTTGGAGGGGGCACAGACGAGAGTATGCTTCGAGAAAATGGAGATCCCACCGGTAACCTCACGGCACACAATCTCCACCCCGACGATCCTAAAGAATCCGGCTTTTCACATCTGTACGGTTGACTGCCTCGCCCATTCCTATTCCATAAGAAAAAAGACTGCTTTTTCAGCGGTTTCGAACCGTCCCCTGTCCTACAATTACGGTAAAATGTCAATTTGAGAAATAATTCTTTGCCTGATCGGAATAGGCGAACAGAGCCTTACAAAGCTGACCCAAAGCGCCGTCCTTGCCGTTGCCGTAGGTGTCTGCGCTGTATACGGTGGAGTTGGATACAGGGGTATTGCCCTCATAGACCTGAGCTGTCAGCACCGCTCTCAGCTCGGCGGCAAGCAGGCTGTCCATGCGGAAGGTATAGTAGATCTCACTTCCGTTGTAGGGCTGAGGATCGGTCAGAACTACTTTGGCTTCCCGGCCGTTATAATCTGTGTAAGAAACCCGCATACTCAAATTCTCAGGATCTCCGGTGTATTTTTGCACATTAATCACATAGAGGACAGTGACCTTGGTGTTCAGATCCAAAGCCTTGCCCAGCCAGGTGACAGAGGGAGAAGCCAGTTCTGTTCCGTTATGTCTGTTGTTTTCAAAGGTGACAGTATCCAAATCGGACAGCAGAGACTTATGGGTGATTGTCATCTGTGCATCAGCCAAAGAATCTGTGCGGTAGCCCTTGTAACTTTGTGCCAGAGAACCGTAGCGCAGAAGCTCAGCGCAAAGGATCTTTAACTTGGAAGCAGAGGTTGCGCTGTCCATCTGACCGTAGGCATATTTTGCAATGCTGTAGCTGTCTGTCTCAGAAAGATACTCAAGACCGTCTTTTTCCATGTGCAACGTGGCTTCGATCACGTCGTTCATATGGACAGCGGTCAAGCCCGTCAAGGTGAAGTAGTAATAGGAATTGCGAAGCTCCGGTTGTAGGCTTACGGTTTCCGTACCCACAAGAGCATTCCCCTCATACTTAGGGACCTCGCAGCGGATGGCAAAGGAATTGTAGCTCTGCAGATCTGCAACGGGAACCACATAGTTGATGGCGATGTCGCTGGCAAGGTTCAAGGAGTGATAGATATTCAGTCCTTCCACCACGCTGGGACCCTGGGAGAAGCAGGGCTTCAGAGTGCTGTCCTTGCTGACGGTCTTCAGATCCACAAGGGTACCGGTTTCATCCATCCAGCCTACAAAGTTCCAGGGGCCGTTTTCGTCGGCAGGCTTTGTGGGAAGGGGGCCTGAGAAGACTGCCTCGCTGCCAATGGGATGATAGAGGGTCTCCAAAACCGTTCCGTCCTCAGAGGTAAATTTGAGGATTGCGATTTGATTGGGAAGCTCAGAACGGGGGCCGGCAAAGAGATAGTCCAGAACCACCCGGCCGGAGCCTTTGCTTTCAGCCTTGATGCTGCGGAATCGGACACCGAAGCTGTTGATATACTCCGCTGTCTTGAATTCCCGGCTCACCGGGATGGTCATGGTGATCCACTTGCCGTTTTCTACCTTGTAGTAGTCCATGATATCATAGCCGCCACGGTCGGAAACGCCGTTCACGGTGCGGTCATAGATGGTGATGACCTCAGCATTTCGGCCCGGCGCATTTACGCAGCCTTCGGTCTTAAAACGAAGCTGGACATATTCCGCTGCTGCGGGATCATAGGACAGAGCCATGGTAGAGGGCATGGTATTGTTGGGATGCGTGCCGTGGATAGCCGCAGTCAGGAACCAGGGGCCGTAGAGACCGCTGGTGACTTCATATGCAATGTCCTCCGCTACGGGGATCTTTACAACGCCCTGCCTGTTGTCAATAGTGAAATTGGTCATAGCAGAGGTCGTAGTGGAGGTTTCACGGGCTACCCAAGGAGCCTTGGGTGCAAGATCGAAGTTATATCCCTTGTAGCTTTCCCGGGTGTATCGGAGCTGATCGGCCTCGGTGTTGCCAAAATCAAAGAACATGCTCTGTTCCTGGACGGGAGCTCCATCCTTAGGTCCGATATAGATGTGATCAATGAGAATACTGCCGTTTTTGCTTGCGTCGTTGACCATAAGGTAATAGAAGCCCAAGCGGATACTGCTGATTTCATCCATGTCGCAGAAACGCATGGTAGGTCCTCCGGAAGCGGAAGCATTGGCATCTACCTCAGCCTGATCATAGAGATCCAGAGTGATGGTCACATATTCTCCGTCAGATTGATAATTGGCACCGAAATAGTGGGCTTCATCGAAGTGCCGCTCCTGATCTGTCCCATAGTACCAAAAACGGAGGAAGGGATTGCTTGTGCCGTAACCCTTAAAGTTCTCCAGTTTCAACCGAATTTGGACTACCTCAGCATATTGAGGATCATATTTTAAGGGGAACCGGGAGCCTGCAAAAAGATCCAGAGTAATGATCTTCCGAGTGGAGGTCTTGTCCTCCACTACAATTTCCATCGTACCTTCGTGAGGATTGACTTCATAAGAGGAGGCGGTGTATTTCTTGTTGTCGTTGTCATAGACTGCGGCAGTCCAGCGCTTGTCGGAGTCGAAGTTAAAGTAGTTGTACTGGGGCTCCAGGCGATAGCGCAGCTTGTCTGTGGGATCATCGCTGAAACCGAAGAACAGCTCTGCGCCACCGTCCTCCAGGGGATTCCGTGCTTCCACATGGACGGTAACGGTGCCCAGATCCTGGATGGTTCCGTTGGGATTGACGTAACGGATCTTTGCAGGATAGTCACCCACTGTGTTGGGAGAAAGGGTCTTGGTAAACTCCAGGCGATAGGTGCCCGGCTCCTTGGTCAGGGAGGCATCATAGAAGATCTCGCCCTTGGCATTGAAGGCAGGCAGCGTGTAGTTCACCCGCAGGTCAGAGACGATATGGCTGATGATCTCAGCCTGAGGGACGCCGGGATATACATAGTAATCGGAATGGCCTGTGAAGCTGATCATCATATCGGAGGGCGTTGTTTCATACTTGTAGAGTCGTGTTTTTAAATAGGCGCACTTATTTCTCGCCTGAGAATAGGTCAGCTTAGCAGTGCCCCACCCGTTATCGGAAAGAATGTCACCGTCACGGTACAGGGGATAGTATGTACCGTTGTCATAACGGTAGATCAGACAAGTACCTGCGGCCATTTTATCGATCCAGACTCCCTTGCTGCTTGTCTCGAGCTGATTGCTCATGCCGCTCCATGAGCTGTACATGCCGGAGGCTACGAAGGTATCGTTGTAGCCTAAATACAGTTTGTTTTTATTGGAGGTCGTTCCCCAGTAGTCGCCGGTACCCTTGTTGATGGTCACGCCGAGGTAATTACCATAGTTGGGGATAACGGCATTCTCGTTGGTACCGAAGCTTCCGTACTGGATCTGCCAGTTGACAAAACGGCGCTGAGAGGCGGCAAAGTAGAGAGTGTCGCCGATGTAATATGCCGGCAATGCTCTGTCCGCGCCACCGTTGATAGCATCGTAGGACAAGATCCAGTCGGTTTTGTGGTCCACGATCGCATAGGCGTTCAGACCGGAAGCCAATTCCTTGGCGCGCATGTAGCGATAGAACTGCTCATTTGCCTTTACGGCCTCAGAGGTCACGGGATTCGCCTCACGAAGGTCATAGGTCTTTGGTGTCCAGTTGCCGTAGTCCAATTCCAAATGGTCCTTGCGGTAGAACACGCCTTCTGCCGCGCAGTAGCCAACGGTTTCGTTGCCTGCGTAGTAGATATCGCCTGCGTAATCGGCGATTTTGATCATATAATTGAAAATTTTACCTCTGGTCTGGGAGGCCTGCCAGCTCTGATTGGCAAAGGAGACACTCGGAAGGATCGTCTTGACCAAGGTGGTATGGTCATCCAAAAGATGGTGCGGAAGCTGGAGAATGTCGCTCTTGAGATCTGCCGCGGGATACATGCCTAAGAGCTCTGCATCATTCTTTTCCAAATCTCCCAGCCAAAGAGCGGTTTTTCCGTCAAAGCTCATGCGCAAGGCCATGCTTGCGTTGTTATCGTTGCTGTAATCGAGACAGTTGGTATCTCTCACAACTAACTTATTGCTGCTGTTGGGCTTGTACCAATCCTCGGCAGTGTAGAGCACGTCGAAGGTCACGCCTGCAATCTTGAATCGTTCGCCGGTATGGGGCTTGTAGTAACGGGCATTGGGGAAGAGCTGCGCGATTTGATGCAGGGCCGTCTCCTGCGTGCAGCCGGCTTCTACATAATCCGTGTTATAAATGATGTTTTTCAGGTCAAACCGGTGGCTGTACTTGGTGAGAAAACGGCCGAAGCCATCGCTGTGGTCGGTGTGCATATGGCTCAGATGCCATGCGCTGATAATCATTTTCTGGCTTTCGGGAATGCCGGTGATTTGGCGGCAGAAGTCATACAGATCATCCATCGCACGCTCGCCCATGTGGAGCTTATGGCCACCATCGATGATAAAGAGGCTGTTGTCCGGCATTTTAATCACAAACATGGAGCCGTTAGGGAAACGACGCTGAATGCCCAGGTCGCTGGAGGTGTAGGCATAGCCGTTGTCAGGTGCGGTCAGATTGTACATATATACTTCGGTTCTGTCACTACCCTTGCCGTCGTAATAGAAGCCCTCTACCGTGTCCTTGTGGGTGTCGACGATAATACGGGTTTGAGAGGAATAGGGGGTAAAATAGGTATAGATGCTGTAGCTTCCGTCGGGAGCCAGGAACTTGGCGTAACGGTTGCTACCGCTTTGGGCGGCAAGGGTACGGGACCAAACCTTGGTATAGCCGTTGTCTGTCAGCTTGGTGCAATAGGTATTGTATTGGGTTGCGGTAGTGCCCTTGATGATCTGCATCTTAGAACGGTATTCTCCGTCGTGGAAGCTAACAGAGTCACCGCCGTCATAGGTCATCCAGGAGGATGCGGTTCCACCGGAATAGGTGGGAACAGAGACGGAGGAAATGGTGACCCCGCGGGAGACGGGCTTTTCCTCGGCGGCTTCTGCATTGGTCGCCTGAGTGATCATGGGAAAGAGACTCGGCAGTAGGCACAGCAGAAGCAGGATAGAGACATAGGATCGCAGTTTTTTCATTGTGTTTCTCTCCTCTATCGTAATATTCTTCCACTATACTATATCAATTCTTTGGCTGTAAAGCAAGGGCAGGAGTATAAATAGTTTTATGATGCCCGGTAAACCATTGGTTGACAGGGGGATTCTGCTCGAAAATGCAATGTATAAGGACAGGAGAATAAAAGCAAACTCATAAAAGTGTGGAAATGCACGGAAAATTGAAATGATCGTTTTGATCTTCAAACTCGGACCCTTACGTAAAATTCCCGACACCCCCAAGGGGGTATCGGGAATTTTGGTGCCGGTGACCGGGGTCGAACCGGTACGCTTTTTACGGCGAGGGATTTTAAGTCCCTTGTGTCTGCCTATTCCACCACACCGGCGTTGGGGTCTATTTTAGCACTCTTTTGGCATTTCGTCAAGGGGTTTGTGCATTTTTTCTTGTATTTGCTTTGTATATCACAGAATATACAGGAAGATCCCCAGGAAATGGAGGGTGCTGCCCAGGATAACGAAGAGGTGAAAGATTGCGTGCATATAGGCGATGGGAGTCTCACCCATGCCGCCGATTCCGTAGAAAACGGCGCCTACGGTATAGGAGATCCCTCCTGCCGGCATATATCGGAAGCAAGGGATGCCCATAGCGAGGATCGCCTGTCACCCCGTAAGGACAATACACCATCCCAGAAGGAGCCTCCGCCGACGATATGGGATACCATATGAAACAGCTCTTCGCCGTGGCTGTAACCCGGAAGATCTCGGTCTATGAGTTTGGTTCGTTTTATAGAAAACTCCTCCTTCTTGATGCAGTGGGAAGTATCGCACAAGAAGGAGGAGAAATCAACAAGCCCCGGGATATTGTTATAGAGAATATGCGTTATGCAACAGGCAATCGGAAAAATTGCAGTCAAATCAGCATATAACTCTTTTCCCGGAAGGAGACGAAGCTCTGAGGGATATGCTCCCGATTCTCTTATGCGAAGTATGCTCTCGCACTGTCGGAGTAGGC
>JAFOZC010000076.1 GCA_017391305.1 Oscillospiraceae bacterium
ATAGCGAAACTTTGATGAAAACAGCAATCGAGGAAATGAAGAACGGACAACATTCTGAGGCCTCCAGGCATTTTGATATGGTTGTGGTTTCTGATGCTTCCAACATCGACGCTCCCTTCTTCCGTGCTTATTGCAACTGCTATGACATTAAGCTGGGAGAGATGCCCAATGCAGCAATTGGTTTTACCAATGCATTTATCCGTTATGTGGATGCTGTTAAGGCATTAAATAATCCCGTAGTAGAGCGTGAAAAGCTGGACTATGCCATTACCCTTCTGAACAAGCTTGTTTCCATGTATCAGGTCAACTCCAAGCGTACCACATGGACGGCTCCCAGTGTTGGACTGAGCATTTCCAATGCCGCTTCGACCATGAATACTAACTGTAGAAACAAACTGCAGACGAGCAGAGCCAACATTTCCTCCTCGGTTATGTCGCAGAATGATACGCTTAACAAATCCAGCCAAAGTCTCAATGCAGGCTTTGTGGTTCTGATGGCCGTTGGCGCCATTGCTTTTGTCCTGTGGATGCTTTGGGGTGTAGTATTCTGAAATTTTGTATGCAGTCACTGCTCCACAAAGCAACAGGCCGGTCGGACAGTTTGCTACATGTGCGGTACCAAATCCGAATCATAAGCCTTCTTTCTATCCCCCTTTAGAATACGCCCACCGGGCGTACCTGCAAAAAAACAGCTTGTGCCTTTTTTCGGCACAGGCTGTTTTTTAGATGGGTGGGTGGTATGGATCAGACGGTATAGCCTTCCATATAGGCTTCCTGTTCGGGAGTCAGTGTATCGATCTGCAAACCTGCTCCTGCCAGCTTGAGACGGGAGACCTCGTCATCAATGGCCTTGGGAACTTCGTAAACAGCCTTGGACAGGTTCTTGCCGTTCTTCAGCATGTATTCCAGAGACAGAGCCTGTACGGCAAAGCTGGTATCCATGATCTCTGCGGGGTGACCGTTGCCGGCTGCCAGATTGACCAGACGTCCCTCGCCGATGAGGTTCAGGGTACGTCCGTCGGGAAGCTCGTAGCCCATAATATCCTTGCGGCGCTGATAGACACGGGTAGCCATAGCCTCCAACTCCACTGCGTTGACCTCTACGTTGAAGTGGCCTGCATTGGACAGGAAAGCATTGTCCTTCATGACCTCAAAGTGGCGCTTGACGATGACGTCCTTACAGCCTGTGGTGGTGATGAAAATGTCACCCAGAGGAGCGGCCTGATCCATAGGCATAACCATACAGCCATCCATAGAAGCCTCTAAAGCCTTGATGGCATCGATCTCGGTGACGATGACATTGGCGCCCATGCCACGGGCACGCATGGCAATGCCTCTGCCGCAGTAGCCGTAGCCGGCAATGACCACGGTCTTCCCTGCGACCAGCAGGTTGGTGGTATGCATAATGGCATCCCATACAGACTGGCCGGTGCCGTACTTGTTGTCATAGTAGTGCTTGCACTTGGCATCGTTGACATTCATCATGGGGAAGGGCAGAACCCCTGCCTTGGCACGGGCATGGAGACGGTGGATGCCGGTGGTGGTCTCTTCCGCACCGCCGATGATATTCTCTGCCAGATGGGCATAGTCTCCGCTGAGGAGATCCAGCAGGTCGCCGCCGTCGTCAATGATCAGGTCGGGCTTGCAGGACAGAGCCTCAACCAGAAGCTCCCGATATTCCTCCGCAGACACACTGTTGACCGCATAGGTCTGTACGCCCAAGGAATCCAAACCTGCGGCAACATCGTCCTGCGTGGACAGGGGGTTACAGCCCGTAGCGTGAACCTCTGCGCCGCCTGCGGCAAGACAAAGGGCCAGGAAAGCTGTCTTGGCTTCCATGTGGATGGACATGGTGATCTTCTTCCCTGCAAAGGGCTGTTCCTTCTTGAAGCGCTCACGGATGGCGCAGAGGGCAGGCATGAATTCCTCTACCCACTGAATTTTCATTCTGCCGTACTCGGCAAGCTCCGTATTTTTTACATGACTCATTTGTTATACCTCCCAATTTGATTTCCTCTGCCCTTCTTTTGGGGCCGGAAGCCGATTTTCAAGGAGATTGTAGCACATATTTTTCTATTTTGCAACCATAAACAAAATTCAAAGAAATTTTATAGACAATTTTCCGTTTTTAGGGTATAATATATTTCACATTCTATGAGGAGGCGCATTATGTTTAAGAAATACCAAAGATTTTTGGTCAAAAACCGCAACAAGGGCATTCCCAATCTCATGCTTTATCTCTGCCTTACCAATGCCCTGTTTGCTCTGTATACCCTTTTCACCAAAGATTCCACTGTGTACGAGGTGCTTTGCTATGATGCCGAGAAGATTTTCCGTGGGCAGATCTGGCGCATCGCCACATGGCTGCTCACCTACGGGATCGAGAATTATGACTTCTCCTTTATGAGCATCATCTACATCTTCTTCTATGTCATGTTCAACAACTGGTTGGGACAGATCCTGGAATCTGTCTGGGGTACTTTGCGGCTGAACCTCTATTATTTCGGCGGCGCTCTGCTCAGTGTGGTACTGTCCCTGATCATCACAGCCACCACAGGAATTCCCGTTCCCCTGTCAGCCTATTATCTGAATCTTTCCCTGTTCCTGGCAGTGGCCACCCTGATCCCGGAGGAGCGGATCATGCTCTTCGGTGTCTTCCCCATCAAAATGCGCTGGCTGGCCTTGTTCGATGTTGCTCTGATCCTGCTGAACATCCTGCCTCTCCTTGCCATTGCCGTTAACAGCAATGTTGCCGAAATCCTTCTCATGGTTCTGGTACCTCCCCTGATCCCCATTGTCAACTATGTACTGACCTTCGGCAAGGATGTACGGAAGCTCCTGCCCACAGGCATGGGCCTCAAGCAGCGCAAGCGCCGCATGGATTTCAAGAAGGCGGCAAAGCCCAATCCCAACTGGGCAAGCAATTACCGTTCCGTCACCGGAGAGAAGCCCTATCGCCACAAGTGCAGTGTCTGCGGCAGAACCGACACCGCAAACCCCGGTCTGGAATTCCGCTACTGCTCCCGTTGCAAGGGCTACTACTGCTACTGCATCGACCACATCAATAACCACACCCACATAGAACAATAACCCCCTGCCGCCCTCTCAGGCCCGATGCGCCTGAGAGGGCTCACTGCACCCATTCCACCCACAAGCTACCCACGGAACCACCGCACCAATTCTTCCCACGAACTGCATCCCTCCCCCACTGTCTGCACATCCCTCTCCCCCTCCCTTCGGGAGGTACCTCTCCCGGAGGGAGAGGCAAGAGCCGTGTGCAAACTTCAAACATCATCACAAACCGAGATTTAGGTTATCACCTTTAGTAAGCAAACTACAATATATCGGATTATCCCACCATAGCAACTAACAGCCTGTCGAAGATCTTACCCCCAAAA
>JAFOZC010000077.1 GCA_017391305.1 Oscillospiraceae bacterium
CTGGTTCCCTCCCGTAATCACCCCGGCAAGTTCTACGCTCTGCCTCAGGCTCCCCAGCAGTTCAAGCAGCTGCTGATGACCTCCGGCTTCGACCGTTACTTCCAGATCGCCCCCTGCTTCCGTGATGAGGATGCCCGTGCAGACCGTAGCCCCGGTGAATTCTATCAGTTAGATATGGAAATGGCCTTCGCCGATCAGGACGATGTGTTCGGTGTCATCGAAACCGTCTTCCCTCCCATCTTCGCCGCTCGGGGCAAGTACAATGTGGCTTCCGAGGCTCCCTTTGTCCGCATTCCCTTCAAAGAGGCTCTGGAGCGCTTCGGCTCTGACAAGCCCGACCTGCGTATTAAATTAGAGCTTACCGAGGCTTCCGAGCTTCTGGGTGACTGCGGCTTCGAGCCCTTCGCAGGACAGACCGTTAAGGCCATTGTTGTTCCCAACTTCAACAAGACCCGTAAGTTCATCGACAAGCTCTGTGCCGATGCAGAGATGCTTTCCGGAAGCAAGGCCTACTGGTTCCGTCTGGACGAGAACGGCGAGCTGGTCGGCGGTATCTCCAAGTTCCTCCAGGAGAAGAAGGCACAGATCGTAGAGGCTCTCGGCCTCACCAATGGATGCTTCGTAGCACTGTCCGCAGGCAAGTACGGCGCCGCTGTGAAGACCGCCGGTGCTCTGCGTAAGCTCCTCGGCACTCAGGTAGAGGGCCTCATGGATGTGGAGCGCTATGAGTTCTGCTGGATCGTGGACTTCCCCATGTACGAGATCGGCGAAGAATCCGGTGAGCTGGAATTCTGCCACAACCCCTTCTCCATGCCCCAAGGCGGCCTGAAGGCTCTGAACGAAATGGATCCCCTGGCCATCAACGCCTACCAGTACGACTTGGTATGTAACGGTGTTGAGCTGTCCTCCGGCGCAGTCCGTAACCACAACCCCGAGATCATGATCCGTGCCTTTGAGATCGTAGGTCTGGGCGAAGAGGACGTTAAGGCCAAGTTCCCCGCTATGTACAATGCCTTCACCTACGGTGCTCCTCCCCATGCAGGCATTGCTCCCGGTGTTGACCGCATGGTCATGCTTCTGGCAGGTGAGGATGCCATTCGTGAAGTCATCCCCTTCCCCATGAACAAGAACGCTCAGGATATCATGATGGGCGCTCCCTCCTTCGTAGAGCCCAAGCAGCTCAGCGATGTTCATATTGCTATCGTAGAGGAATAATTTCCTGTGTGTTATATTCTGTACGGAGCTGCAGATCCTGCCATTCACCCCGGCGACCATAAAAAAGCTTGTCAAGCCTCGGAGTATGCCTTCCCCATTGGCACAAAGCACGACGTAAAAATGGCCATTGTGAAGGATTCCGGGGACTATCGTGTGACCCAATGGATCTGCGACTGCGATTTCCCCACAGGGAAACATGATCCCACCGCCAAAGAGCTGCTTTCCCTTGCTAAGCTTATACAGGCGCTGAAAGAAGCCCGTAATGCCAAGTGCCTTTACCTTGCTAAGGCGTGGACAGGGGAGAGTTGCAAAACTGAGGAAAGAGTCCATATTAAGGATCTGGATCTGCCAACCTTCCTTGCTGAGTTAAAGGAGCGTTGCCTATACCGCATTGACCTGTACCCAAGCCCATAAAGCAAAAGAGTCTCCCACCTCGGGAGGCTCTTTCTATATCTCTGCGCCGCTCTGTAAATTACAATTTATCGGTCTGTTTCGTATCTCACTGTAGGGAACGGCCTGTGTGCCGTTCCGCAATCTTTCGTCATGAAATAATGTGTTTTTTTTGGAAAATGCACCAAAATTGAAATCTTTAGGAACGGCACACAGGCCGTTCCCTACGGTGTTGAATGGTGACTTGTGCATGTTCAAACTGAGCGGTAAATTGTAATTTGATGATCCCTTTTCCAATCCTTCACCGGACACTTGGCTCTCCCTCCGGGAGAGCTGGCGCGAAGCGCCTGAGAGGGCTCACCGCACCGATTCTACCCACAAGCTACCCTCAGATCCACTGCACCGATTCTTCATACGAAACTGCATCCCACCACTTACTGTCTGCACATCCCTCTCCCCCTCCCTTCGGGAGGTACCTCTCCCGGAGGGAGAGGCAAGGGGCTGTGTGCTAACTTTAAACTGTTCCACAAACCGAAATTTATCGTGCAGACCGAAATTTGTGCTTTTGAAATCCTATGATTTTCCTTGTGCTTTCGGCAAAATCGTTGTATGATATACATAAGCATAATTTTACGATAGGAGGATCGTGTATGAAACTGAATCGTTCCCGTATTATCTCCATGTGGGCCCTTGTGCTGATCCTTGGGATGCTGCTTCCTTTGCTTCCGAAGGCTTCTGCCGCATCCCTTTATACGGTCAAATCCACAAGCACCACGACCCTTGCTCCCGGCATTGTGCAGAACATACATACCATCAGCTACGGAGACGGAAGCAATTCTCTCAAGTGCTATGTAGCCACTGCCGACCTGAACCGTGGAGATGTGGTCGTTCTCAACGGCTACAAGGATAATGCCCCTGCTTACAACGGCTGTGGTACCGTAACCGTTGATCAGCAGATCATTGCCTCCAACCGTGTCCATCAAGATCCCAACGATCCCCGTTATATCGAGAACTACCGTGTGGTAGCCGGGTGTAACGGTGGCTTCTTCAATATTCCCGGAACAACGGGTATCCCCGGCTTCAAGGGCGCCCTTGTCATGGAGGGTGTCCAGTATTGGGAATACGACAACAGACCCTTCCTGTCCATTTTGAAGGATGGATCTGTGGTAGTCGGTCACGGGGCTTCCGATTGGAGCAAATATCGGGAGCATATGCAGGAGACCATCGGCGGCAATGTCCTCCTTGTGAAGAACGGACAGAACAATACCGGGAATGTGAATGTAGATGCCGCCTTCGGGGGACAGGAGAACGACGGTCTGGGGACAAAGCGCCACCCCCGTACCTGTGTCGGTGTGACCCGTGACGGCAAGGTGGTCATGATGGTCATTGATGCACAGAACACCGCCACAGCAAGCACCCGTGGCGGTGCGACCTTGAAGGAAGCGGCACAGATGCTCATTGATGCAGGCTGTTATTACGCCATCAACATGGATGGCGGCGGCTCCAGTACCTATATGACCGTGGCAGAGGGGGCTACCACCCCCACTCTGATCAACAAGCCCTCCGGGGGCTCTATGCGTGCCATTTGCGGCTCTCTGCTCTTTGCCTCTACAGCACCTACGGATCATCTTTCCTTCGAGTTTGACGGTACAGGTGCAGAGCGCTATATGACAAGTCTCTATAGCAAGCGGAATTATGATCTGCCCGGCTATTGGGCAACGGATCTGTCCGGCACAGGTGCAGGGGACACAGCGCCCTCTGTCAATACCTCTGCAGGTCTCATGACTTTGAACCTGACGAAACGGGATGGCTCTCACTCAACCTATCTTGCTCCGGGGGATCTGAACAGCAGCTTTGCACAGGCCACCAATACCAATGCCGTATCCCTGTCCTTCGCACCCAAGGATGCGGAGCTCCTGCGTATCCGTGTCAAGTTCAAGGATGCCAAGCGCTACAGTACATCCAATGCACCCTTTGTAGGCTTCAGATACCTCTCCGGGGATACCAAGACCTGGACAGGAAACATGTATCAGTTTACGATTCCCGATGCCTATTTAGACGGCGGTTCCAAGGAGGATACCTTCCTGACACTGACCTTAGATCTGACGAATTCCGCCATACGGAATTGTAGCAAGATCCATAATATTATGCTCCACTTTGGCTATCTCCGTGAGGGTGCTGCTTTTATCGATCAGATCTATCTGGGGCCTAAGTCCGGCAATACCCTGAGCTTTGACTTTGCGGAAGATCCCAATAAGTCCTCCTTCTTCAACGACCCTGCCTATCATTATCAGAATTTTGACCGAGAACTGTACTGGGCAACAGGCCCTGAGATCGCCTCTATGGATATCAACCACGGCGCAATGTCCCTTACGGTGGACAATGCCTGCGGTAATCTCCACGAGGCCTATGTGCAGACAGCCCTCCATAAAGCAAATCCCCTCCAGCCTCTGCGATTCACTGCCAAGGCAGGAGATGTGATCCGTATCCGCTATCGGGTAGAGAGCTATGATGCCGCCCTGAACAGCTCCACATATGGGGCATCCCAAAAGCCTACCATGACGGTCTATGGCTTCAACGACCGACAGTTCGTCTACAAGAATCCGGATCCCGTGACCTTGGTCACCTCCGGTGTTGACTATACGGTAGCAGAGTGGAGCGTACCCACGGAGTGGACGAGCTATGATATTTCCATGCTCCGTGTTACCCTGCGGTATTTCCAGAACTCTACGATCAAGCTCGACTCTGTCTATGTAGGCCCAAAGGATCGAGCCGCCTACTATGACCGCATGTATATCGGCTTTAATGATACTGCCACAGACAGGAATCGATACGGTTCTACCATCTACGGCGGTATGAATTTGGACAAGATCGGCAGTTGGTCTGTCGGCTCGGAGCTCAAGCCTCCCGTGATCTCCGGCGGTGTCCTGAAGCTGACACCTAACACCAATTACGACGGATATGGCTATGCCCATGCAGGTGCTCAAACAGGTACATACCCCTTATCCTTCGTCCCCAAGAGCACGGATTACCTCCAGATCCGCTTCAAGCTGGAGAATGCCGTTGCACGGAATCTATACGAGAACAAGACCGGCATCGGCCGTTTCTTCCTCTACTACGGCAACGGATCCGTAGGTACACAGAGCAATTATATGTACCATGACTTTACAGTATCCACGGTCACGGATAAGGGTTGGGTGCTGATCACCTATCCTCTGAAGGATCTGCCTGTTTCCGGGACAAATATGGCCGCTTTAGGCGGCATCACCTCCCTGTCTCCCGGCTTCAATTGGATCTCCTCTGCATCGGGGAAGACCGTAGCCATGTACCTGGACTATATCTACATCGGACCCCGTGGGGGTATGCCTAATCCCCAATATACCGTTACCTTTAAAGATGGCAACGGAGGCATCCTTCAGACCGCAACTGTCTACAAGGGACAGTCTGTGACCTACACAGGACCCGGTCCAAAAAAGAGTGCAGATGCAAATTACCACTATACCTTCAAGGGCTGGGATAAGTCTGCCTCCAACATTACTGCCGACACTGTGATCACCGCACAGTTCAATGCAGTGGCTCACAGCTATACCAATGCCTCTGTTGATGACACCAACCACAGAGCTTCCTGCTCCTGTGGCTACAGCAAGCTGATCCCCCACAGCATTACCCTTGCCTCTGTAGACAGTACCAACCACCGAGCTTCCTGCACCTGTGGCTACAGTAAGCTGATCCCCCATAGTTTTACCTACTCTGCTATAGGGGATCACAATACCCATAAGCGGAGTTGCGCCTGCGGTTATACCGATACCACCGAGGGACATCAGTACTCCTTTGCCAAGTACTCTGACCAACAGCATACCCGCAGCTGTGGCAAGTGCGGCTTCGTCGATCGGGCCAATCACATTTTCACCTATACCTCTTTGGACGGAACACAGCACAAGCTGTACTGCAAGTGGTGCGGCTTCGAGGGAACAGGGAACCACACCTGGGATAGCGGTGTCACAGTTACAGAACCTACCCACACCGCTACAGGGCTCATGCGTTATACCTGCACCCTCTGTAAAGGCACCAAGACCCAGACCCTGCCCAAGCTGAGCCACAACCTGCTCTTCAACTTTACCAACACTGCCGACGATCGGCTCCGCTATAACAGTTCCGTTTATGGCAATCTGAACTTTGATGCCCCGGAGCGTTGGTATCACCGTCGGAGCAACATGGAGCCTGTTACGGTCAATACTGCCGCAGGCATCCTGACAGCGACCCTAAAGGCCGCACCGGAAAACGGGGAGCACTATATTCAGACCTCCGAGAGCTCCACTGTGGCTACCATGCCTCTGCACTATGAGCCCCAAGGGGGAGAATTCTTCCAAATGAGGCTAAAGATCGACGGGGCAACTGTGTATGACACAGCACAGCCGCTACAATTGGGCATCTATTATCATAATGGTACAGCATGGCGCTGTGAGTCCTCTGTATATCAGGCAAAGGTCATAGGGAATGGGTATTTTACAGTGACCATCCCTCTGAGCACCACCTTTACTACAGCAGAAAAGATCACAGCCATCCGCCCCTGGTTTAAGAATCTGACCAATGCAACGGGGAAAATCGCCACCTTTACCCTGGATTATGTTGTCATCGGACAGAAGGGCTTCCTGCCTTACGCACCCTTCACGGTAAGCTTTGTAGACGGGAACGGCAAGACCGTAGATCAGCAGACCGTAGGCAAGGGAGACACCGTATACTACAACGGCACGACCCCCACCAAGGCCTCCGACGGAAGCAATCACTATACATTTAAGGGCTGGGACAAGGCTCTGACCAACATCTGCGCCAATACCACCGTCACCGCACAGTTTACTCCTACGGCACATAGCTATACCTATTCCAAGGTAGATGGAACCAATCATAAGGCAAGCTGTCCCTGCGGCTACAGTAAAACCGAGGCTCACAGCTACAGCTACAAGACAAGCAAGACCCCCACCACCTCTGCAACAGGTACGCTTACAGGAACCTGTTCCAAGTGTAGTCAAACTGCTACAGTAACTCTGCCCAAGCTGAACACCACAGACTACACCAGAACTGTGATCAAGGCTCCCACCTGTACCGCAGCAGGTACGGACAAGTACACCTGGAAGACTACGACCTACGGTACCTTTCATTTTGAGTCTACCACTGCGGCTAAGGGACATACGGAGGTCATAGACAAGGCTGTTGCCGCTACCTGTACCGCTACAGGCAAGACGGAAGGAAAGCATTGCTCTGTCTGTAATGCGGTTCTTGTGAAGCAAGAAACCGTTGCAGCCTTGGGACACAGCTACTCCGGTAAGACAACTGCTCCCACTTGCACCGCACAGGGCTACACCACCTACACCTGCGCTCGTTGCTCTCATAGCTACAAAGATAACTATGTAGCCGCCAAGGGACATACAGAAGTGATCGACAAGGCAGTAGCCGCAACCTGCACTACCTCCGGCAAGACCGAGGGCAAGCACTGTTCTGTCTGTAATACTGTCCTCGTTAAGCAAGAGACTGTTGCCGCATTGGGGCATAGCTACACCGAAAAGGTCACCGCTCCCACTTGCACCGCCCAGGGTTACACCGCCTACACCTGCGCTCGTTGCTCTCATAGTTACAAAGATAACTATGTAGCCGCCAAGGGACACACCGAGGTCACCGACAAAGCAGTAGCCGCAACCTGCACCGAACCCGGCTTGACAGAAGGTAAGCACTGTGAGATCTGTGGAGAAGTTCTCCTTGCACAGGAAAGCGTTCCTGCAAAGGGTCATTCTCCCATCACGGATCCTGCCGTGGAAGCCACCTGTACCGAAACAGGTCTGACAGAAGGTCAGCACTGTGAGATCTGCGGACTGGTTCTCCTTCCGCAGGAAAGCGTTCCTGCAACAGGACATACCGAAGCTGCTCCTGCGGACAATCGCTGTGATATTTGCGGCCGGCGGATCAAGGAGGCGGCTCTCCGCTTCCGTACCATCAGTCTGAAGGGCAACATTGCCATTAACTACTACATGGATCTGTCCGATGAGGTAGCCGCTGACGAGAGCGCCTACATGCTCTTCACCATGGAAAACGGCGAGCAGATCAAGGTTCCCGCAAGGGAGGGGGAATACAGCCTGTATCAGAAGGCATACTACTATTCCTTCTCCTGTGCTGTTTCCGCAAAGGAGATGACCGACACCGTGATCTGCCAGTTCTTCTGGAACGGAGGTCAGACGGAGGCCTACACCTACTCCGTCAAGACCTACGCAGACCGTATTTTGGCAAGTAATTCTTCCCAAAAGCTCCGTGATCTGATCTATGCCATGCTCAACTACGGCGCAGCCTCCCAGATCCACTTCGAGTACCACACCGAGCGCTTGGCAAACGCAGGACAGGAAGTCCCCGACTACACCCGGATCACCGTTGATGGCTTCCCTGTGAACACCAAGCAGGGAACTACCCTTGCCACCTACGCAGGAGCTTCTCTCCTGCTGACCTCGGAAACCACCTTGCGTATTTTCTTCACCGTAGACAGCAGTATTGCAGATCACTTCACCGTCACCTACAAGGGCGAAGTCCTTCCTCTGGGGATCCGTTCCGGCAAGTATTATGCAGATATCCCCGATATTTCCGCCAAGGATCTGGACGAGTATTTCACCCTGACTGTTTTTGACGGTACAGAAACCGCAGAAGTCAGCTATGCTCCCCTGTCCTACTGCGCCTCCATCATCGAAAATGCCAAGGGCATCCACGACAGAGAGCTTCAGGATGTCGCCGCCGCCATGTACCTCTACAACCAAGCCGCCAACACCTATTTCGCCAAATAAGTCCCGGCAGCCTTCTCCCCATGCTGCAGAGGCTATGATGTACGCAGAGGAGCTTGGTGACACAGGACGGGGAGAAGAAGCTTTTTTGCCCCATACCGAATCCGAGCTTCCGGGACGATAGGAGCATCCTCCCCTACCGGTAAATCTGCCATCTTCTGTGGCACAAGCGCATTTCTCCGTGTAACAGAGCCACCCTCAAGGAAATCGGGATCTTCGGTTTTGTCGGTGGGAAGGAGACGAAAAAAGGCTGTTCGTTAAGAGTCGTACTCTAAAGGACAGTACAACAAGACACGAAAACACCCTTAGTTTTTTAAAAAACTAAGGGTGTTTATAATATTCTCTTTCTTTGTTAGTCAAGTTGTGCTATAATACAACTAACCGATAAATAAGAATTTGACGAGGTGATTGTGATGACAGAAGATAGTTTGATCATAACAATCCAAAAAGTTGATAAAGATACAGAAACAGCAGAAGCATTGCTTGGATTTGTAAAAAGTTTCTCCTGGGAAGAAGTGAAAGAGCATACGGTTCGCGTGATCAAAAATTGGGAGTTTAAGGAATGGGAAACGCCATTCGTAGCAATGACAGACGGTTGCATTGTCGGAATGGTAAC
>JAFOZC010000009.1 GCA_017391305.1 Oscillospiraceae bacterium
GCACCCTTGGCTCTCCCTCCGGCCATCGATGCTCGCCATGCCCTTGGCTCTCCCTCCGGGAGAGCTGGCGCGAAGCGCCTGAGAGGGCTCACTGCACCGATTCCACTCAAAAACTACCCACAGAACCACCGCACCGATTCCTTATACGAAACAGCATTCCTGCACGAACTGTCTGCACATCCCTCTCCCCCTCCCTTCGGGAGGTACCTCTCCCGGAGGGAGAGGCAAGGGGCTGTGTGCGAATTTCAAACAGTACTATAAACCGAAGTTTATTGCTCTGACCGAAGGTTTGGCAGAGGCTAAGGCTCCCTTGTGTAAAGGGAGCTGTCAGCGAAGCTGACTGAGGGATTGTCGCAGTGAAAAGTTCCGATTCTCATCAGAACGAAGGCGAATTCCCGATACTTCCACAGGGCAGGGCCGGAGCGGAGACGTTTCGGTGTTCGGCGTGTTTTGGCTGGGGGATGGGGGAGATTTCTGTACTACCGATATGTAGCAAGTGCCGTTTTGTCCATGTGTATTTCCAACGCATACTGCCCCGGGCGATGACATGGCATTGCCCTTACACAGACTTATCGACCAACCGAGGGACCAACCGAAAGGCGGGACGTAGTGTGGCGGAGGAGGTGTAGGGTGGGTCATTGAATTTTTTGTAAATATTGTTGGGGCTCGGTTGCATTGTTTGGGGCTTTCCTGTATGATGGAGGAAAAACAGTGAGGAGGCTTTAGGATGAAGCTGTTTGGAAAGAAGCTCACCCGAAAAAAGCGGGAGAAGACCTTGAAGCAGAGTAAGACGGACAAAGGGAAAGAAAGGAAGACAGAGGGAAAACCGAAAGACAGGAAAAACGGGAAAGAGAAAAAGAAGAGGGGATTGGGCTTTTGGTTCCTGCTCCTTGTGCTCCTCGGAGCGTTTGGGCTCTGTGCCGCCTTGGGACTGAATGCTTATGTGAAGGGCAGCAGTGAGGAATATATTCTGACCTCCTCCGAGGCCGCGGAGTTAGAAAATATAGACTGCATCTTGGTCCTGGGCTGTGGGGTCCGTCCCGATGGGACACCCAGTGATATGCTGAAGGATCGGATCGAACGGGGGATAGAGCTTTACACCTTAGGGGTCGCACCCAAACTGCTTATGAGCGGAGACCACGGTCAGGTGGAGTATGACGAGGTCAATACCATGAAGGATTATGCCATAGGGGAGGGAATCCCCTCCGAGGATATTTTCATGGATCATGCAGGCTTCTCCACTTACGAGAGTATGTACCGTGCCAAAGAGATTTTTCAGGCAAAGAAAATCGTCATTGTTTCCCAGGAATACCATCTGTACCGCGCCATCTATGCTGCCCACGCATTGGGCTTGGAGGCCTACGGCGTGTCTTCGGATTACCGTATGTATGCGGGGCAGGCTTATCGGGAGCTTCGGGAAATTCTGGCAAGGTGCAAGGACGTTTTCACCGGCCTTTTCCAACCCAAGCCTACCTATCTGGGAGAGCCCATCCCTGTCAGCGGAAACGGCAACCTGACAAATGACAAATAGGTTTGACAGACAGGCATTTCCATGGTATGATAGAAGAAAAAATGGGAGGTAGTGTATATGAACATTATCCTGGATAACGGCATTCTTCGACTGGAGATCTCTCCCCGTGGAGCAGAGCTACAGTCTGTGAAAACGGCTGACGGTCACGAGTATCTGTGGCAGGGCGATCCCAAGTATTGGAAGGATCGGGCAATCAATCTGTTCCCTACTGTGGGACGGCTGTTAGACGGACAGTACAGCTATGAGGGACAGACCTATGCTATGGGCTGTCACGGCTTTGCTTCCAAGAGCATGATGGAATATGAAGCAGAGGGAAACCGTGTGGTATTTACCCTGCGGGATAACGAGGAGACCCGTAAGCAGTTCCCCTTTGCCTTCCGCTATGAGGTCAGCTATACGCTGGAGGGGAATACCGTACAGGTTCTCTATCGGGTATATAACGAGGGAGACAAGCTCCTGCGCTTCGGTCTGGGGGGACATCCAGGCTTCTTTGTTCCTATGAGAGAGGATGCACCCTTTGAGGATTACCGCCTCCGCTTCCCCAAAATCGGTCAGACCCTCCGTGCAGAATTCTCCGACAAGGGTCTGCTGGTTCGGGAATATCCCTATGAGGTGCAGAACGGCTGTATCGACCTGCAACACGGCCTGTTTGACAACGATGCCATCGTCCTTCGCAATGCCGGAGACACTGTGATCCTGGAGCATAAGAGCGGCGAAGGCCGTGGGGTAGAGGTCTGCTATCCTGAGATGCCCTATATCGGCTTCTGGCAGGCGGCCTTTACAGATGCACCCTATATTTGCATTGAGCCTTGGCAGAGCCTTCCCGGTCGAGAGGGTGTGGCAGAGCGGTGGGAGACCCGTCCCGGCATGATCGAGTTAGAGCCCGGTCAGTGTTACGAGAATCCCTGGACGATTACCATCCGCTGAGACGGTACAAAGGAGGCCTTTGCATGAAACGGATACTCCCTTGGAAGGATCTGCTGAACATCATTGTTTCTGCAGCTATTTATGCCATTAGCTTTGAAATTTTTATTTTCCCTAATGAGTTCGCTCCCGCAGGCTTGCCCGGTCTGGAAACCATGATCCAGCAGAAGTGGGGCTTCCCTGTGAGCTATATGAACGTGATCATCAATGTTCCTCTGGTTATTTTGACCTATATTCTGGTAGATAAGGCCTATGCGGTGAAGTCCGGTCTGTATTCCCTGTTCCTGTCCGGCTGGATGTTCCTTATGGAGCAGTTCGATCTGTCCATGTTTGTCTACAAGACTCCCCACAGCACCATTCTTGCGCCGATCATCGGCGGTATGCTTTGCGGCTTTGCTGTTGCCATGGTGCTCAAGCGGGGCAGTTGTACCGGCGGTACGGATCTGGTTGCGGAGCTGGTACATCACTACAAGCCGGAGCAGAGCATGGTATGGGTGCTTTTTGCACTGAATGCTGTTGTTGCTGTTCTGTCCTATTTCGTTTACGGCTATCAGATCGAGCCTGTTATCCTGTGCCTGATCTACTGCTTCGCTATCAGCAAGGTGTCCGATGTGATGCTCAAGGGTCTGAAGGAGGCCATTAAGTTCGAGATCATTACAGAACAACCCCATGAGCTTGCCATGACCCTGATCGAAGAGCTGGGCCACGGTGTCACGGAGCTTCCCGCTGTGGGTAGCTTCACCAAGCAGGAAAAGACCCTGCTCATCTGCGTGGTCAACAAGAAGCAGATCGTAGCCTTCCGAAAGATCCTTGACCGCTATCCCGGCAGCTTCGCCTATTTGAGCACCGTCAAGGAAACCGTGGGCTATTTCCGCAGCGGCAAATAAGCCCAAAGTCCTATGCACAAATATTCCCCTTCTCGGATAGTATGAGTCTGAGAAGGGGGATTTTTTATGGAAATATGTCTTTGTGAACTGAAGCAGGGGCAGGAGGGCTTATTGCTCCGACCTCCCGAAGAGGGGAAGATCGGAGAACGGCTGAGTCAGTTTGGTCTCATCCACCAAACCCCACTGCGCTGTCGCAGGGAGAGCCTGGGAGGAGGGCCCATGGTTCTCCGTGTACGGGGGACGGAGCTGGTACTGCGGAAAGAGCTGTGTCAAAGGCTACGGGTATGGGTGCAATGAGAACGGTTGCACTGGTAGGCAATCCCAATGTGGGCAAGAGCAGCCTCTTCAATGCCCTGACGGGAAGGAAACAGCACACGGGGAACTGGCCGGGGAAAACCGTAGAAGTAGCCCGTGGAGAGTATTGCTACAAAGGAAGAACTTATGCTCTGGTGGATCTGCCCGGCACTTACAGCCTCTGCGGAAATTCTCCGGAGGAGGAGATCACGGGGGAATTTCTGGAAAAGGGAGGGGCAGACTGTGTTCTGGTGATCTGTGACGGAAGCTGTCTGGAGCGGAGTCTCATCCTTGCTCTGCAGGTGCTGAATCGGGGGACGAAGGTCATGGTTTGCGTGAATCTCATGGACGAAGCCCGAAGAAACGGGATCTCCATCGATCCGACAGAGCTGTCCTCACAATTGGGTGTGCCTGTAGTGGGGACGGGAGCCACGGCAGGGGAGGGCTTGGAGGAGCTGAGAGAAGGGCTTCGGAATCTCTGTGACGGCTTTGCTTTCTGTCAGCCGATCCGAACAGAGGGACGGGAGGCACTGATCCACAGAGCGAGGGAGATCGCCTTGGAGGTCACCGGCGGAAAGGCAGAGGCAGAGAACTCCTTGACCGGGAAAATAGATAAGATCCTTCTGCATCCCTTTTGGGCGTATCCCGTCCTGTTGCTTCTGCTGTTGGGGGTGTTCTGGCTCACGATCAAAGGTGCTAATTATCCGTCACAGGCCTTGGGGACTGTATTTCGGGTGGGGAAGAGCCTCCTGAGGAAGCTTCTTTCGTCCCTTCCCCTATGGATGTCGGGCTTCCTTTTGGAGGGGATCTATGAGACCGTGACCCGAGTGGTGGCGGTGATGCTACCGCCTATGGCGATTTTCTTTCCCCTCTTTACGCTTTTGGAGGATGTGGGCTATTTGCCCAGAGTGGCTCTGCTTTTAGATGAGCCCTTCCGCAAAAGAGGCTCCTGTGGCAGGCAGGCTCTGACCCTGTGTATGGGCTTCGGCTGTAACGGAGTGGGAGTGACAGGCTGTCGGATCATTGACGATCCCAGACAACGGCTGATGGCGGTGCTGACCAATGCCCTTGTTCCCTGCAACGGCAGATTCCCCACACTGATCCTCCTGATCGGTTTGTGCGTGGGGGAGGGTGAGCCTTTTTTGGGGGCGCTGGCGCTTACAGGGGCGGTGCTGTTGTCTGTGGGGGTGACCTTTCCCATTACGGGGCTTTTGAACCGCCTTTTGCCGAGGAAGGAGGAACGGATCTTCCTTATGGAGCTGCCTCCTTATCGAAAGCCTGCGATCTTCCGTGTACTTGTGAGATCCTTTTTGGACAGAAGTCTGGTCATCTTGGGCAGGGCGGTGGCTGTGGCGGCGCCTATGGGGGCATTGCTGTGGCTCATGGGACAGCTTCAAGTGGGGGAGGAGGCCCTGTTCCTTTGGCTGGCGGAGGCACTGGAGGGTGTGGGTGCTTTCTTTGGCCTGTCCGGGGTGATCCTTCTGGCCTTCCTTCTGGGCAGCCCCGCAAATGAACTGGTTCTGCCCATCGGCCTTATGATCCTGTCGGGAGGCGGCTGGAGCAGTGGGGAGGAGTATGGGGCACTCCTTTCACAGGGGGGACTGAGACTGTGGCTGTGTACGGGGATGTTCATGCTGTTCCACTGGCCCTGCACCACTACCCTGCGGACGGTGTATCGGGAAACCCACAGCCTCCGTTGGACAGCGGTGGCATGGCTTCTTCCCACAGCGGTGGGCTTGAGCCTGTGCTTCCTTTTGCGACTGATTTTCTGAAAAACAAGGTTGCCATAGAGAGAATTCTGTGATATGATAACATAGGAAAGCCCATCTTTGACAGTTTTACAAGCATAAAATCCCTGAAAATCCTTGCGTTGCAAGGGTTTTCGGGGATTTTATCTTATTGCGAGTATGTAGTAATTTGCCCTGTTTTTCCGTTAGGAGAAAAATTTTTTACCTTTTCTTTGTGGATCGAATGATTTCCTTCATTTTTGATTTGCGAGTGATTTCGTAATCGGTTCGGAAACCAAAACAATCATGCAGACTATCTGTAAAGTCTGTTCTCTTGTAGGCAGGTATATATCCTTCATCCTTGATTTTGCGTAGTTTCATGGATCTAAGTCCGCTGATTATTTCGGTGCAGGTGTATTTGTTGTCCAATACTTTTTCCATGTATCTGTATAATACCAATGCAAGGTAGCAAATTGTGAAATGTGCTGCAATTCTTTCGTCTCTTCGCAGAAATACCGGTCTTGCCTTGAGCTCACTTTTCATGATCCGAAAGCTTTCTTCGATTTCCCATCTGTTTCGATTGATCTTAATGATCTGTTCGGCCTGATCTTCTAAGTTTGTCGCTGTAGCATAGAAACCATCATACTGCTCTTCTTCTTTGATCTTATCTTCATTCAGCACATATACTTTCTGCTCTGCTATTTCGCCATCCTGGGTTGTAGCAATGCGAGTGATGAACCGTTTGTAGTCGGTTTGCTTAGATTTTTCTATCGTCCCGGTAGCGTTTAAGGACTTTTGTGCCCGGGAAATTTGTTCATTCCGTATATTCCGCAGATAATTCCTGTATTTTATAGAAAAACTTACAATATACCGTTGCTCAATCTTATTCTCGTTAAACCATCGTTCCTTATGAAAAATGGTATCTCGATACTTTTCGTACAATTCCGGATCCGATAGAATGTCATTCAAATTATACTCGCGGGAATCACCGGATATTGACCATCCTTCCGGAGATAATGCCCATTCTTTTTGAAAAGCCTTCATTTGCTTTAGGGACTGCGTTGTAATAAACGCTCTGTTTGCTGTATTGTTAAATTTTCGATTTGCAATAGAAGAAAGCCCTGCATCTGTGCAAACCACAAACCGCGAATGACCGAAGTCTCGTATGATTTGTTCTTCCAGAGGCTTCAGCGTTGTTTGCTCGTTAGTATTCCCACTGTGCAAGCTAAATGCAAGGGGAATTCCGTCCGCATCCATAAATAACCCCATTTCAACAATAGGGTTGGGACGATTCTCCTTGGATATGCCGTGCTTTCTTAAACCCTGCTCCTGTTCGATTTCAAAATAGTAATTAGTGCAATCATAGTACAGAATTTTATCATTCCGTTTTCCTAAATCCTTACTAAACTTGTATAGCTCCGATTGAATATGGTCTTTTTCCTTCGCTATTACTTCCAATGCTCTGTAAATATCTTCTAGTTTATATGCCGGTTTCTCCAAAAGGCCTTGGCAATACTCGAATGTACCCAACTTTGACCTTGGATCAAGAATCCTGCCATAAATTAAATGGGACAGAATTTCTGTTAAATTGTACTTGAATCTGTGTGTTTTTGTAATGTTGGAACAAATAGTGTCCAATCTTAGCTGATAAAACAATTTTTGGAGAAATAAATAGCCACAATCCATAGCTGTTGCGGAATCTTTCTCAATTAGCTCTGTTGGAGAAAATGAAACAGATATGCGAAGCTGATCTTCTTTCTCTTTTCGATTGAGTTCTTCTACATAACTCTTTGCCCATGCGATTGGATCACTGTGTATTTTAAGTAGTGCGTCATAGGTTCCAAGGCTTTCTACCACCTTTGAAGTGCTTTTTCCCTCATCTGTACGGTAGGATTTGATTACATACAGATTCTTGGAACCATTCTTGTTTGTTCCTATTCTTAGTCTCATCTTGAATCACCCTACTACATTATAACACATTACGCACATTACTACAAGCCCTAATTTTCAATTTGACAGAAAAAAACGAGGATTTTCAAGGGTTTTTCACCCTTTCATCCTCATCAAACTGTCAAACTCCCGTACCGCCACAGACGGCATGGCCACCCTGATCTTCCGAGAGATCCCCTATCGGAAGGAAGCCTATGTGTGGATCCGCACTGTCTACGGTAGCTTGGAGGGTCTCATGACGGAGTGTGTGGGCTTCTGCAGAGCCGCCGGTGC
>JAFOZC010000078.1 GCA_017391305.1 Oscillospiraceae bacterium
ATTCCACCACAAAACCACCCACAGACCCACCGCACCAATCCCTCATACGAAACTGCATCCCTCCACCAACTGTCTGCACATCCCTCTCCCCCTCCCTTCGGGAGGTACCTCTCCCGGAGGGAGAGGCAAGGGGCTTGGTGCAAACTTAAAACAGTGCATCAAACCGGAATTTAACGCTCCATCCATCGATGCCCACCGCACCCTTGCCTCTCCTACCACCTACCGACACCCACCAAGCCCTTGGCTCTCCCTCCGGGAGAGCTGTCACGAAGTGACTGAGAGGGCTCACCGCACCGATTCCATCCACAGGCCTCCCATTGCAGATCTCAGCTACCGACAAGAGGCTCCCTCTGCGAGGGAGCTGTCACGAAGTGACTGAGGGAGAGAGGGTCTCGACACCCACCATAGCTTGCTATGATACATAGACTTATGACCTCATGAACCAACGATTCCCATCCCACATCGAATCCTCTCTTCCTCCGAGCTTCGCCCACCTCCCTCCCAGAGGGAGGCACCGCAACCGCTCCCATCAACCACCCCGACTTCGTCTCCTTACCACCGCAATCGGCTTCATCAACCATTGCCCTCAACAGCTTCCTCGGTAAGTTCCCCATTAAGAACCGATCCATCCATAAGAAATAACAGCACAGGCGGCCCTTCGGGGACACCTGTGCTGTTTTCTTATACTTATTTCTGACAAAACAGTTTAACCGTATTATTATGGCGCTGATCGGCGGTACGGGGACATTGCCGACAAGAAATGCCGTGCAATGCTGTTCTTGCCGCCGAAGGCGAAGCAGGAAATTCATTCTGCAATCAGATAGGGTTTCACCCCTTTGATCAAGAAACCGTATTATGTACCGGGGATGTTGAAATTGAACTCCGGGATTTCAATGGAAGGGACATTTCCATCCACTTCCGCAAAGCTCATGCTGTCCGTATCGCCGGAGGCTTGAATGTTCAGCACAGCAAGGAGCCATTTGACTTCTCGATCATTCTTCCAATAGCTTCCGTAAATTTCCACATACCCTGTGCCGTAAGCGGTAAAATACAGTGTTATTTCTTTATCGAATCTTCCAACTCTTCCCTCCGTCCATGCTCTGGCGAGGGAGGGGTCAGATACATAGGGAGTCACCCTATATTCGGAGATATCTTCGCTATAATCGGAGATATCTACGCTAAGGGTTTCCCCAACCTTCAAATAGAATGTACCCAGATAAGGTCTGCCACTTTGATTTGCAGGTTTTTGGGATTCCTCAGGACTCACGGGAGCAGTCTCCTTCTGTTCCTCCTTCTTGTCTACCGGAGGCTGGGTTTCCACAGGCTCGGTAGGAAGCTCCCGATCATCCTTCTCCACAGGACGGAGCAATTCTTCCATCCTATGATCGGCCTCGGTGCTTTCTACCTCCTCGGTGGGAGTCTGTGCAAATTCCAACAGGGGATCGTCGGACTTCTGCTCCTCCCACTGCGTTACAGGCAGATCCGTGGTCACAACAGCTTCCGCTACGGGAGGCTCTTCGTATATGATCGGAAGCGCAGAGGCCTCCGTACCGAAGCAAAGAAGCAGCACAGCCCCAAAAGAAAGGGCCCCAAACAAACTGCGCAGACCATTGAGCCTTGCTCTTGCAATGTTCTTCAGTCTGCCCTCAGTGGCAGAGAAGGCAAAACAGGTATGCACCAGATGGGACAGCATATTTTCTTCTGCACGGATCAAAGTCAGAGCATAGCTTCTCTTCTTTCCGAATTTGTGAATGACCTGTTGATCGCAGCGCATTTCCAGATCCGCAGACAGGAGGTACAGCATGAGCCATACAAAGGGATTGAACCAATGGAAGGCCACAATGCCCAAGGCAAAGACCTTGATCCACAGATCTCCGTTACGAACATGTATCTCTTCGTGGTGGAGAATATGCCAATACTCCTCACTGCCGTCCTCAGGGAAATCCTCAGGCAACAGGATCTTGGGACGGAACAGGCCATATACCAAGGGCGCAGGCAGACCGTCCATACGGGCAAGGCGGATATGCTTCAGTTCTGCTTCCTTCTGCCCAACGGCGAAGCGGAAACGCCTGTGACTGCGGACATGCTCCAAGGTAAAATATCCTCCTACCCCAAGAGCGCCCACAAGCCAAACACAGCCTACGACGAAGTCAAGGGATATCCTTTCCTCCACTATGCTCGGCTCCTCATAGACAGTGCCGCTCTGTTCCGGAATGTTCACCTCCACTGCGTTAGGATCTTGCATGGTGACCACAACGAACTCGTCCGATTGGAATAAATTATAAACGCTGCTTCTTGCAGGCACAAATACAGGAACGCACAGCCGCAGCATTGCAAGGATCCACAGGGCCACAAAGACCCCACGGTGTAAATATCTTTGAGTCAAGAAACGGAGCAGCGTAATGACAAGGATCATTACGCCACCCGTTACACTCATAGAGAGTAGTATATCCATTCTTAATCCTTTATTTCTTCCATAAGCCGATAGAGCTTGTCAATGTCGTCCTTAGACAGCTTCTTCTGCTCAACAAGAGATGCGACCAGCAGATCTGCAGAACCGTGGAAATTGTTCTCCAACAGCTCTTCGGTCTCCCACACAGAGACTTCTTCTCTGCTCACCTTAGGTACGCAGACGAAGTGGGGATCCTGACGCATAAGGTAACCCTTCTGGATGCAGCGGGTGATCATGGTGTAGCTGGTGGTCTTGCTCCACCGGGCGGTCTCCATCAGGGAAGCCGCGACCTCCTTAGCGGTCATGTTTTCACCGGCCCACACGGTCTCCATAACCTTTCTTTCAGCCAAAGTTAAATGCATAAAAACTCCTCCTTTTTATGTTTAGCACCTATTAGAATTTTACTTCATAATAAGGTCTTTGTCAATACTTTCCTTAACAGGGTAATGCAAATATTTTTACCATAATTTTGAAAAATCTTCTAAGCTCCCAGTGCCTCTACATACTCCACGAAGCGCATGAGGATAGCTGCGATCTCTGCTCTGGTGGCATGACCCTTGGGTGCAAGGGTGCTTGCGGATCGTCCATAGATGATCCCTGCCCCCACAGCCCACTGCATGGCCTCTTGGGCATAGGCGGAAACAGAGTTTCTGTCCTTGAAGGCATCTAATTTGGCACGCTCCGTCAGATCCAGCTTACAGGCCTGCCCATAACGGTAGAACAGGGTCACAAGCTGCTCTCTGGTCACAGGATCCTTGGGGGAGAAATGGTACTTGTCCGTTCCCTTGGTTATGCCGTAATAGCTGCACCAATTGACCGCATCACAGAACCAGTCTTCCTCATGTACATCCTTGAAGCCGTATTCCCACCCGTAAATATAGGGCTTTCCCGACAGATTATACAGCACCTGGGCGACCATGGCACGGTTGGTGACCGCATTGGGTGCAAAGCGATCCTTCGACACCCCGCTCATCAGCCCGGCCCAGTAGCAATAGCTCACAGCATCGTTAAACCAATCCTTCAAGCTCACATCCTCAAAGGGCGCAGAATCCACGGGATAGAAGGAATACCCGTATTGCTTGCAATATTCTTCCACATAGCTGCCTGCATAGCCACAAATGGCATGATCCCATTCTTTCATCTCCTCAGAGATCAGGGGATAAGGCAACTCTTTTACATTACGTCCGAAATAAATATACCGCAGATCACTACGACTGAATGCCCCTTCTTCCACAACAGTGATGTTGTCCCCCAGCACCGCCACCTCATAGCCAAAGTCCGTAGGATAGAAACCGGGATATGTCAAACTGCCTGCAATGGTCGTCACAGGGATGCCATAGATTTCGTCCGAGAATTTATAGGGATCATAGTAGGATACTTCCGGCGTATCAATCATAGCAATGCAAATGGCCGTACTTCCGTCCGTTGCATAAATACCACGGTTGTCCGCCAGATACATATACTCCCCCTCTCGGGCTTCGACCATACGGCAGTTCTGCATCACTCCCCGACGGTAGGCAGGAGTATCCGGATGAGCAACCACACTTCGTTCCGGTAACCTCCCTCTGTCAAAAATCCAATACTCATATATTTCACCAAAGGACACATAGTCCGTAAAGTTCCGGGACAAATAGACCATGCGCAAATTCGGAGTGATCTCAAATGCCTCATTCTCGATCCGCCGGATCCCATCGGGCATATATACAAAGTACAGGTCTCTGCAATCCGAAAACGCACCAGAGCGGATCGTCTCCATTGTATTTGGCAGCCAAACGGTCTCTACCTTACAGGGGTGCTGGAATGCTCGTCTGCCAAGCACTGTCACAGGCTTTCCCTCGACCTCTTCCGGCAAGAACAGATCCTTGGGGATCTTCTCATAGTCCGAGCCTATGATCTCGCAGTGATCCTCTGTGACCCGATAGCGAATTCCATCCACTTCTACCTCATAGGCATTGTTGACGACCTCACCACTGTCCAGAAGCCGTAACTCGATTCCTTGGCTTCTGCATTCTTTGGCAGCGGTGCTGTCACTGTAGGCTTGTACATAGAGGGCATTTTCAAAGGCCCAGGCACATTCCACATCCCGAGACAGGATCGTCAGCTCCATGTTTCCCTTCCCGTAGCCTCCTGCAAGATAACCCTTTTCAAAGCAATACTGTCCCATATACCTAAGGCTTGCCGGCAGAGTGACTTCGGCAGATGCAATTTGCGCACGGCGGAAGGCAAGGTCTCCTAAATACTCCAATTTCTCACCAAATACCAGACGGTCAAACTCACAGCTGTCGAAGGCAAAATCTCCAAGATACCGCAAATTTTCCGGCATAGTCGAATCCAGGATCCGGTATCGGACAAAATTATAGTCCCCGATGTATTCCAGAGAGTCCGGCAGCTTGGAAATCACATTGCTACCCGCGGGAATTGCCTTGTAATAGATTTTCCGCAGACCTTCCGGTAAAATAACCATACCGAACTTCTGATTAAACGAACGAGAAGCAAAGAAGCTGGCAAGCTCCGTCACAGGATAGCCCCCCAAGGTATCGGGAATTTCCAGGGTATCCACTAACTCCCCGGTTTGAGGATGTGGCTGACGGCTTATGGCATCCTTTGTACAGCTTAGAACAATGGCTTCTCCCTCATACACCGCATAGGTATATGCCCCCTCCTGTTGCTCCGTCAGAAGTCGAGGATCGCAGGGATATTCCTCGAAAATATGCCAGCCGGGGTAATCGAATTGCTGCTTGTTTTCCCGATCCAAATGAGCAAAAATCCTACCCATGCCCAAAAAAGAGTGGCTGCCAATATCAATCTCCAATGATTCCAAATATAGATCTGCACGAATCTTGCTCTCAATGGCTTCCCCTTCAATATGCTTGATTCCCTCAGGAATGATAAAGGTCTCGATCACATCGGAAATAATCGCCTCTCTGGCAACAGTAGTCAAGGGATAGCCCCCAAGGGTGGTAGGAAGCTCCAGCACAGGCTCTTGCCAATTACTACCCACAAGAGTCGCCTCTCCGTTCTCCACTGTGTAATACAGTCCGTTTTCTTCCCGAATCTCTTCCGCAGCCACACTGTACGGAAATACAGAACACAGTAACACCACTGCAAGGAGCAGGCATAATAAACGTCGTTTCATAGGATCCATCCTTTCCTGTTTTAAAGAATTTTCTAACCTCCCAGGGCCTCTACATATTGAGGTACAGTGTACCCTTCCTCTTTTTCCAATGCATACATAGACGGGATCGCGGACAGCAGCAACGCAACCGCCAACACAATAGCAAATACTCTACTCTTCATAATTGTCATCCCCTTTCTGCCATTATACTACACCATTAGACGAAAATTGTCAACAAAAAAATATGAGTCGCCTCAAAATGATGGTAGCATATTTTCGCTTCATTTCATACACTGAGTTCCTGATATCGGTCTGATTCGAAAATATCATCGTACAGATGTTTCTCTCCGTCAATCTGCTCAAAATTTCCCCTTGAAATTTGTGGGAAATGGCAGATTGCAAAGAGGAGCGTTTCCTTGTATAATAATGATACAACTTAAGAGGGATAGCTGTAAGGAAGTGCTTCGCGCACGGGCTTTTTGACTATCACTCAAGGGAATTGAGTGGAGATGTTGACCTAAACAAGATAGGCTCACCATCCCCATTTTTGTTTTATCAAAGACATACAGGAGGTATTATTATGTACATTTTAGGAAACGGCAGACTGATCACCAGAAGCCAAGTCAATCCCTATCTGCCCGACGGCGCTGTGGTCATTGACGGCACCAAGATCCTGGAGACCGGCACTACCGCAGAGCTTCGGAGCAAGTATCCTCAGGCAGAATTCATTGATGCCAAGGGCGGTGTCATTATGCCCGCTTTCATCAATGCCCACACCCACATTTACTCCGCTCTGGCACGTGGCCTGAGCATCAAGGGCAACAACCCCACCAATTTCTACGAGGTTCTGGACGGCACTTGGTGGGCCATTGACCGCAAGCTGATGCTCAGCGGCACCAAGGCTTCCGCCGATGCCCTCTACATCGACTGCATCAAGCAGGGCGTTACCACCATTTTTGACCATCACGCTTCCTACGGCGAGATCCCCGGCAGCCTCTTTGAGATCGCCAAGTCCGCCAAGGAATTCGGTATCCGTTCCTGCCTGTGCTACGAGGTCTCCGACCGTGACGGTGAGGAAAAGTGCCTCCAAGCCATCAAGGAAAATGCCGACTTCATCACCTACTGCGAAGAGCAGAAGGATCCCATGCTTGCCGCCATGTTCGGCGGCCATGCCCTCTTCACCATTTCCGACAAGACCTTTGAGCGGATGGTAGAGGCCAACAACGGCAGAACCGGCTACCATATCCACGTTTCCGAGGGTATGAACGACGTTTACGACAGCCTGCAGAACTACGGCCGCCGTCCCGTACAGCGGCTGCAGGATCACGGCATCCTTGGCCCCAAGACCATTTTAGGTCACTGCATCCATGTCAACTCCGCCGAGATCGACATCATCAAGAATACCAATACTATGGTGGTCAACAACCCCGAGTCCAACATGGGCAATGCCGTAGGCACCTGCCCCGTTCTGCCTCTGTACAAGGCCGGCATCCTCCTTGGCATGGGTACCGATGCCTACACCAACGACATGCTGGAATCCATCAAGGTGGCTCTCCCCGCACAGCGCCAGAATGCCTGCCTGCCCAACGTCGGCTGGTGCGAGGTCACCGATATGCTCTTTAAGAACAATGCCCTCATTGGTGCAAAGTACTTTGACACCAAGTTAGGTGTTCTGGAAGCAGGGGCCGCCGCCGATGTCATCGTCATGGACTACAAGCCCTTCACTCCCTTCGATCATACCAACATCGACGGCCACATGATCTTCGGCATGACCGGCAGACAGTGCCAGACCACCATCGCCAACGGCAAGCTCCTCATGAAGGACCGTGAGCTGGTAGGCATCGACGAGGAAGCTGTCAACGCAAGAATTCTGGAAGAATCCAAGAAGCTGTGGGGTGCTCTCAACAACTGCAGCTATTGATTGAAACCGAGAGGTGAAGAACCATGACCGCTGGTGAAAAGTTCTGTAAATGGGGCTTGCTATGGCTTCTCATTTTCTCCATTTTCCAATGTGTTCGAGAGATCATTTCCTATGATCTTATCAATACCACTTATTTCTACGACGCACTTCTATTCCTTATTATGATCGCCACCATCATCCAAGCCATCATCGGGATCATATCCTGGGTCAAAATCAATCGCTATGAAGAACGGGCGAAAACTTGGCTTATGGTCACCTACGGTGTCAGTGGCGGCATCTACGGAATGTACTTATTGGCACAGCTCCTGTTTTTAGTGATTCCCGGCATGATTTTCAACATCTACGAGTTCATTTATTTCCTTACTCTCTTCGGCCTTTCTGCCGCTGTCCTGGTGCTTCAGCATTTCTGGACAAGAGATATACTTTAAACCATTATTGGAGGTAACACCATGTCTGAAAGAATGTATCCCATTCCCTTTAAGGACTTAATGCGCTGGGTCATGACCGAGCGTGAGAACAACCGTGAGATCTTCGGTATTCACAAGGAATACAAGGCAGATCCCAACAAGACGCTCCCCATTTTCGGGGAAAAGATCGAGACCCCCTTCGGCCCTGCCGCAGGCCCCAACAGCCAATTGGCACAGAATATCATCGCCTCCTATGTAGCAGGCGCCCGTTTCTTTGAGGTCAAGACCGTTCAGCAAATGGACGGTGAGGATCTGGCTCGCTGTGTTCCCCGTCCCTGCATTCTGGCAGATGACGAGGGCTACAATCAGGAGTGGTCTACCGAGTTAGAGGTTCGTCAGGCTCTGGACGAGTACATCAAGGCTTGGTGCGCTCTGAAGGTCATGGCAAAGGTCTGGGGCTACGGCGATCCCGACGGCTTCGTCTTCAATATGTCCGTAGGCTACGATCTTGCCGGCATCAAGGGCGAGAAGATCGACAACTATATCGAGTCCATGAAGGACGCCACCCGTGCTCCCATTTTCGCAGAGTGCAAGGCAGTCCTGACAGAGCTCTTCCCGGAGGAAGCAGAATTCATCGCTGGGATCTCCCCCCGAGTATCTCGTTCCGTCACCCTGTCCACCCTCCACGGCTGTCCCCCCGATGAGATCGAGCGCATCGCTTCCTACCTGATGGCCGAGAAGAAGGTCAACACCTTCGTCAAGTGCAACCCCACCATTCTGGGCTACCACGATGCACGGAGCATTCTGGACTCTATGGGCTACGACTACATCGTATTCGACGATCATCACTTTAACGAGGATCTGCAGTGGAAGGATGCCGTTCCCATGTTTGAGCGCCTTCAGGCACTGGCAGACGAGAAGGGTCTGGAATTCGGCCTGAAGCTGTCCAACACCTTCCCCGTAGACACCACCCGTGGGGAACTGCCCAACAACGAGATGTATATGTCCGGCAGAGCCCTCTTCCCCCTGACCATCGAGATGTGCCGCAGAATTTCCGCACAGTTTGAGGGCAAGATGAAGATCTCCTTCGCCGGTGGTGCAGAATTCTTCAACTGTGCCGAGCTCTTTGCCGCAGGCATTTGGCCCATCACCGTTGCTACCACCATTCTCAAGCCCGGCGGATACAACCGTCTGGTTCAGATGTGCGAGAAGGTACAGGATATGGAATTCAAGGCCTTCGAGGGTACAAATACCCACGATATCGCCAAGATGTCCCTGTACTGCCGTACGGATTACCACCATGTCAAGCCCATCAAGCCCCTGCCCTCCCGTAAGAACGAGGAGAGAGTGCCTTGGCTGGATTGCTATATCGCCCCCTGTAAGGGCGGCTGTCCCATTGAGCAGGACATTCCCGAATATGTAGAGCTGTGCAAGAAGGGCATGTACAACGAAGCCCTCAAGCTCATCACCGAGAAGAACCCCCTGCCCTTCATCACCGGCACCATCTGCGCCCACCGTTGCATGGGTAAGTGCTCCCGTAACTTCTACGACGAGTCCGTACAGATCCGTGCCACCAAGCTCCTTGCCGCAGAGCAGGGCTACGAGGCTCTCATGGCATCTATCGTCAAGCCCGAGCCTGTAGCGGGCAAGAAGGCCGCCATCATCGGCGGCGGCCCCACCGGCATCGCAGCAGCCTACTTCCTTGGCAGAGCCGGTGTTCCTTGCACCATTTTTGAAAGAACCGACAAGCTGGGCGGCATCATCCGTCACGTGATCCCCGAATTCCGTATCTCCGCAGAAGCCATTGACAAGGATATCGCCCTCATGATGGCATACGGCGCAGAAGTCAAGCTGAACACCGAAGCTCCCTCTGTGGAAGAGCTGAAGGCACAGGGCTATACCCACATCCTCTATGCCGTAGGCGCATGGAAACCCGGCAAGCTGGATCTGGAAGGCAATGTCCGCGGTGTCATCGGCTGGATGGAAGACATGAAGGCAGGCCGGGTTGGTGAGCTGGGTCATGTAGCCGTCATCGGTGGCGGTAATACCGCTATGGATGCCGCCCGTGTGGCAAAGCGTGCAGGGGCTAAGTCCTCTACTCTGGTCTACCGCCGTACCAAGAAGTACATGCCCGCCGATGCCGAAGAGCTGGAGCTGGCAATGGAAGACGGTGTGCAGTTCTTAGAGCTGGTTGCCCCCGTGGCACAGAAGGACGGCAAGCTGATCTGCAATAAGATGGTTCTGGGCGAGCCCGACGCCTCCGGAAGAAGAAGCCCCGTTCCCACCGGCGAGACTGTAGAAATTGACTGCGATCTGGTCATCTCCGCAGTAGGTGAGCAGGTGGATGACAGCCTCTTCACCGCCAACGGCATCGAGCTGGATAAGAAGGGCCGTCCCTCCTTCCTGACCAATATTGACAACGTATTCGCCGCCGGCGATGCCTTCCGTGGCCCTGCAACGGTAGTCGAGGGTATCGCAGATGCCGCCGCCTTCGCACAGGCTGTCATCGGCAAGAAGTACGAATACACCATCCCCGCAGAGGCCTACCCCACCGAGGCAGAGGCCATTGCCAAGAAGGGCATCCTCGCTATGGCCTCCGATGCCGCCTGCGAAGGCGACCGTTGCCTGAGCTGTAACACCCTCTGCCAGAACTGTGCAGATGTCTGCCCCAACAGAGCCAATGTAGTCATCCGCCTTGCCGATGGCAGAACCCAGATCCTCCATGTAGACAAGATGTGCAACGAGTGCGGCAACTGCACCGCCTTCTGCCCCTACAACGCAGAGCCCTGCAAGGATAAGTTCACCCTCTTCCAGACCGAAAGAGACTTCGAAGATTCCCAAAACGCCGGCTTCCTCTTCTTACAAAACGGCCAAGTCCGCGTCCGTATGTTCGACGTCAAGGATGTAACTCTCGGCGCAGCCGAGCTCCCCGAGGGCATCGAGGAATTCATCACCACCGTCAAAACCAACTACTCCTACCTCTTCTAAATCCCCCCAAATTTTTCTACCCCCTCAGGCGGCTTACAATCCGTAAGCCGCCTATTTTTACGTCCCCCGCCTCCCACCGCCCCCATCCCTCTCCCTCCATCCCCCGACACCCACCAGTCCCTTGGCTCTCCCTCCGGGAGAGCTGGCGCGAAGCGCCTGAGAGGGCTCACCGCACCGATTCCACCCCAAAACCACCCACAGACCCACCGCACCCTCCATCTACCGACACCCACCGCACCCCTGCCTCTCCCACCATCTACCGACACCCACCAAGCCCTTGGCTCTCCCTCCGGGAGAGCTGGCGCGAAGCGCCTGAGAGGGCTCACCGCACCAATTCCACC
>JAFOZC010000079.1 GCA_017391305.1 Oscillospiraceae bacterium
GAATATCATTAATGTACTTTTCCCCTTGAGATATCCCATAAATTGTGATACACTTAGGTGTGGTGGAATGCTCACTAGCATATGAATGTGATCCGCACATGCTTCTGCTTCGATTATTTCCACCTTTTTCTCTTCACACAATTTCCGCAGTATATATCCGATATCCGCTTTTATCTGCCCATATATCACTTTTCGTCGGAATTTAGGTGCGAATACTATATGATACTGACATCTCCATGTTGAGTGCGCACTATGATTTACTGCATTTTTCTCCATGTTTATAACCTCCTTTGATACTTGGTAATGCGGTCGCCAAACCACTACCATTCTATCATTGGAGGTTATTCTTGCATATACTAAAGTTTTTTATTTCCCCCGGTAGAACCGGGGGTTTATTTGGCCTCAAGCCGCCAAAAAGCAAGGCTCTGTCACCAAAACCGTGACAGAGCCTTTTGTAATGTGTGCCGAGCAAGCTGAGCTTCCTTGGAAGACGTGGCTTGCTGCACAATGGATTGCTATGCAAGTGCAAGTGTTTCTCTTCTATGACCTCTGCTGTCCAACAGGGGTCATTCTGTCCTCCCCTACTTCCTCCAGACGGGACTCACGAATGCGGTAGATGTGGTCGCAGAGTCGCAGGACGCTGGGGCGGTGGGTGGTCAGGATACAGGTCTTGTGCTTCATGGCGGCGATATTGGCCAGAACCTGCTCTTCCGTCTCCAGATCCAAGGCAGAGGTGACCTCATCCAACAGAAGGATGGGCGCATCCGTCAGGACTGCACGGGCAATGGCAAGGCGCTGGTTCTGTCCCACAGACAGAGAGCCGCCCCGTTCCTTCAGGTGGCAGTGGATGCCGCCGGGAAGCTTAGAGACGAAATCATCGGCACAGGCGATCCGCAGAGCTTCGTGGATCTGCTCCTCTGTTGCATCGGGAACGCCGAGGCGCATAGTCTCCGCAATGGTGCCGGAGAACAGCACATGATCCTGTGGCACATAGGCAAACAAAGCTCTGGTAGACGGGGACAGGGAAACTGTCTGTCCCCCACTGTGGATCCTGGCCGAGCCGGAGTTGGGAGACAGAAGGCCCAGCAGGATGCGGAACAAGGTGGTCTTGCCACTACCGGAGGGTCCTACAATGGCAACCAGCTCATTGGGCGCAATGGTCAGCTCCAAGGAATCCAGAACAAGGTTCCGATTCTGGTAAGAAAAATGAAGATCACGGATCTCCAGTGCAATGGATTCCTGCTTTGCGAGGATCTCTTGCACCTTGGGGACATCCTCCATGTTCTCTCTGGGCAGATCCAGAATGGTCATGATCCGTCGGGCAGAAATGGTACATTCCATAGCCGCAGGCACCAGCTTGATCAGCGCCGACAGGGAGGTGGCAAGGTAGCCTGCCAACTGGATGAACAGCACCATAGTACCGAAATCGATCTGATGGGACCACAGGCGATATGCCCCCCAGCCCAAACAGGAATAGCTGACGAGGGTGCTGCAGATAGACAGGAAGGAGGTGTTCATCACAGAGACTTTTGTGAAGGCCATGGTAGTATCGTAATACTTCCGCTGTACCCTATAGAGTCGGGACACAAAGGTCTCTACCAAATTGAAGGCCTTGATGCTCTGGGCATTTTGGAGTGTCTCCTCGTGAAAGGCCATCATTTCCGCACTGACCTCACGCATTTCGGTACTAAGCCGCCGCATTTTCCCAAGGAAGGGCTTGGCGGCCACAATAGAAATAGGGGCAGTCAGTAGAGAGATCAAAGCCATAGTGGGATCATAGAACAGGATGATCCCCAATGCGGCCAGGAAGCGAGTGAACTGGATCAGCAGGGTGGGTAGCCAGCCTAAGATGCTGTTGGCCACTGTGGTCACGTCTGTATTGATACGGCTAAGGAGGTCTCCCGAATGGTACTCATGAAGCGACTCCCAATCCGTATTCAGGAAAAGCTCATAAACCTCCGCCCGTAGGCTATTGGATGTCTGCAGGTTGATCTTCGCTCCGTATTTGGAGATCACGGCACCGAGGAGGATGTTCAGCAGAGCCAAAACCACCACAGCCACACCGCAGGTAAAGATCCGCCAACCGCCGTAGCCGTCAAACGACCCCAGCTGTACGATGGAATTGAACAGCTCCTTGGAGACCAGTGCCGACAGCATGCTCATAGCCGTGGAGAAAAAGCCCAAAACAATATAGGAAGCAATGGCCTTCCGGAAGGATCGCATATGTGCATAGATCCACCCGGTCTCCCGAAGGATGTCCTGGAGGGTGCCGTTATGCAAATACTTATGAAGTTTTTTCAGCATACCACACACCTCCATTTCATAATTTCACGAAAGAACTCAGTGTCTTCTGGAAGAGGAAACCAATTCCTTCCTAAGCTCCTTGTTGAGCTCTTCCGTATTCTTCTTGTGTTCCTTTTCGGCCTGCTCCTCCGCAGACTGCTGGGCTATGGTGGTCGCAACGGAGGCTTCCTCCCGCTCTTCTCTGTGGGAATAGCCATAGCCGTAACCGTAGCCGTAGCCATAGCGGCGATAGCTGTCGGAATACTTGTAACCGTAGCTATAGCCATAGGCGCCGGAGTACTTGGAGCCATAGCCGTAACGGGTAGTGCCAACCTGAGTATGATTCAGTACACAGCCCAGAAGGGGGATATCGACTGCTGTCAAGGCCTGCAGGGCATTGAAAATCTGTGTAGAGCTTGCCAGATCCTGACGAACCACATACAGAGCCACGTCTGCATACTTGGCAATGGTAGCCGCATCGGACAGAATGCCTGCCGGAGGGGTATCAATGATAATGTAATCCACCCGATCTGTCAGAGAATCCAACAGCTTCTGAAAACGGGGGGTATCCAGCAAGGGCTGGGGCTTATCCGTGGTCTTATCTCCGGAAAGGAGATAGAGGGTAGAATTGGGCACAGGGAGAAGACTTACGCTCTTGCTCTTATCCGTAAGGAATTCCACCAAGCCTTCCGAAGGCTGGTCGATACCGAGTGCCTCCTTCAGGGACTGTTTGCGAAGGTCTCCGTCAACCAGGACTACCTTGCTTCCCTCTGCCGCAAAGGACAGGGCCAGATTCGTAGCAACGGTGGTCTTTCCTTCATTGGGGATCGTACTGGAAACCAGAAGAATACGGGCATTGCGGTGATCCATAGATTTCTGCACCTTAATACGAAGGTTACGGACAGATTCACTGAAAATAGAGCCCACACGGTTATTGGTGATGGTGATGGTACGGTTGGTGGAATGGGAGCGCTTCTTCAGCTTAATACCGGGAATATAGGCCAGACACTTCATATTCACCAGCTTGCGCAGATCCTCCGCAGAGTGAACGGTCTTTCTGGACAGAGCCAGAATAAAAATACCCAAAAGACCTGCAAGGAATACAGGAACCATAGAGCGAAGTCCTGTCTGCAGTGCCACGTTCCGGTTGATCGGGGCAAGAGAGGGCCCGATGGGCATATTGATCACATTGATGGTGGTATCACCGAGGATCGAGCTTGCTGCTCGGGGATATACGGTAATGGTAGCCTTCAGCAGATCATACACCGCTTGGGCATCCACTCCCGTAACCCGTAAGGTGAACAAAGCGGAATCTGCCGTAGAAGTGGCCTCGATGGTACCGGGAATGGCGGTCACATTCAATTCCTGCTTCAAAAGTCTCTGGGTGTTTTCACTGCGGATGATATAGGGGAAGGTTGCAGACAGGGTCTGAGCCGCAGTAGAGTTCATAAAGGAGGAATAGCTCAAAATATCCGTAGTTGCGGAATAGCTGGCCTTAACAGAGAAAACCGCCTCCGAGGTAAAGACAGGACTGTAGCTTTGATCCGTCCGATAGTAGGTATAGGCGCCAAAGGCCAGAGAGAGCAGTACAACGATCCACAAGAGTCTCTTGCAGGCGCTGTAGAAATTGTGCATGACCACACGAGGATTAAAGCCGGAAAACAGATCATTTCTGGGATCATCCATGCTTCCTTCCCTCCTTTCCGGAACGCTGAGACCTATCGGTAGCGGCCTGCTTGCCGCTGTTCTTGCCATAGCCGTAGCCGTAACCGTAGCCGTAGCCGTACTCATAGCCGCCGGTACGGAAGCTGAAGGCCTTGAAGCTGCGGACATTGTTGAAAATAAAGCCTAAGAACTCGCTGTTGGTATCGGACAGACTGTCAATGGCATCGTTAATGATCATAGAAGGTGCCATATCCTGACGGATGACCAGAACGGAAGCATCCGCAGTATCTGCAAGCACCTCTGCATCGGCAAAGAAGCCGATAGGCGGTGTGTCGATGATGATGTAATCGAAATGCTCTCGCAGTATCCGAATAATGGGCAGCAGAGTATCCTTGGAGATCGCCTCTGCCTGCTTGCGACGGACAGTGGTAGTGTAGAGGGTATGGAGTCTGGTGCTTTCGTTAAAGGAAATGGCATCCAAGATCTCCCGCTCGGAATAATTGCCGGTCAGGATAGAACCGAAGTCCTTGCCTCTCTCCACCTTCTGCTCAAAAATCAGGTGCTGTGCAGGCTTACGGGTATCGGCATCCAGAAGGAGAACTCTGCGATGCTTCTGCGCCAGAGACAGTGCCAGATTGGCGGCAACGGTGGATTTGCCCTCGTTCTCGCTGCAGCTTGCCACAAGGAAGACCTTCTGCTGTCTGGCCTCGTGGGCCCGCTCTAATTGCACACGAACCTGGTGTATGGTTTCTGTATAATAGAAGCTACAGGTAAAATCGCTGATGAGGATAGACTTCTTCACCCGCTTCATACGTTCTCTCCAGCTCAAGCGGCTGGCTTCGTGGTAGATGGTGGCAAGGAGCTTGCCGTCAACCTGATGCTTTGCACCGGATACCGTCTGCACCGTATCGGTACGGATGGCAAGGAACAAAAGCAGGGCGATCATAGCCGCCGCACCTGCGGGAGCGGCCAGCTTCATGGCAGTATTTCGGGATGCCAGATTGCTGGGCTGTACAGGGATCGTAGGGCCGTTAATACTGTCAATAACCGCAGTGTCAAAAACCGTGGTAGAATACTCCGTATGACAGTCAATGATGGCAAGGGCGCTCTTGTACGCCAGCTCCGGAGATGCCGCCGTGATCTGCATGATCAGGATGTTGGTGTTTTCCGGAACGTTGATCTGAACAACAGCCGGGAAATGGGACAAGCCCATGCTCCTTGCCGCCGCATTTCGGACAAGCTCACTTTCCAGCAGGCCGCCAAACTGACCTGCTACGGTATCCGTGGCCGCAATATTGACCACTGCGGTGCTGGCCGAGCTACGGGAGGTGACCGCAAAGGTGACCGAGCTGGTGAACACCGGCTTGTTCACCAAGGTCTGTACCAGATAAACCGCCATGATACAAGTCAGCGCAAAGATAATGACCATCCAAAAATGGCGCAGAACATACTTCACTAAGCATAGGGGATCATAATCCGATAATTCAAATTTCTTATCATCTTTCATTTGCCCACCTCCTTACTGTACAACAACTGTCAGGATCACATTGTAGCTTAAATTTTCTCTGTTGATATAGGAGAATTTGACATCATAGCTGCCGGGGTGGGATGTGTCCACATTACCGGTAATCATAATATCGTCATAATTCACGGAAGGTCCGTCCACATTCTCTCTGGCTCCGATGATCAGATCCCGATATTTCTCCAGATCCACCTCACTGCCCAGCTCTGCGTAGGTCAGGTATTCGGACAGATAGATCACAGGATGTCGGGAGGTGTAGTTGCGGATTTGAACCGTCAGCGCCAAGGGGGAGGTATCTCCGGTGGAATTGGTGACCTGAAGGCTCAGGGGATACTCACCCTCTACAGAAGTAGAGATATTGGCAGCAGACAGACGGATTCTGGCAGAAATATCGCCGTCGATCACGTCATAGGCTGTCAGTCGGTCAACCAGAGTTACCAGACTGTTAACATTGAAGATCATAGGCTGGGACAGGCTGTACCGAGGCTGATAGTAATCTGTATAATAGATATTGCGGCTAAAGGTGCTGAAATTAGATGCATTGTCAAACACTGCATAGTTGATCACTGCGCTGTTAGAGCCCACCAGACGGGAAACCTTGCGGACAATGATCCGATCGGTAATATCCCCGTCCACATCATCCGTTGCCATAAGACCCTTGCGGAGCTCTTCATCCGTAGCACGGACACTGACCTCCAGCCGCGCCCCGTCACAAATGATCTTCGGCGGCACATGATCCAGCACAAGTCTGTCATAGCAGAAGAGTATGACAAAGGCAATGGCTATGATCACAAAAAGAACGATTACAATTGTTTTTAAACCTCTCATAATAATACCTCAACTTAATTGAAATATCGGTGCTTTACAGATTCTGATCCGTCAGGATGCGGAAGGGATTTCCCTCCAAAAGATCTCGGATATATTCCGGCGAGCAAAAATCCCGAAGTAACGGCAGCAGAGACCGAAAGCCGGGAGCCCGTCCCCGTGTATCATGGGCATCGCTGGCGACCACGTGAGCGGCTTGGGTGCTGAGCAAATACTGCGCCGTCTCGCAGGCCGACTGTCCCAGGCGACCCATGAGGCTACCCTTATTGAGTTGGATCACATAGCCCTGATCGTACCATTGCAGTGCAAGACCCGGCGCTTCCTGAACGGCATAGTACCGCTCCGGGTGGGCAATGACCGGAATATAGCCATAGGCTCTGACCATACGCAGGAGTCTGTTCAGCATTTCCGGTGAGGTATGGAAATTGAATTCCACCAGCAGATATCGGGAATGATTCAGGGGGATCACCTTATCCTCCTGCAGGAGCTCCCGCAGATTGGAGCTGTGGGCAAAGACCTCCGATCCGGGCAACACCCGAAGGGGAATGTCATGCTGTCGCAGAAGGGCTCGAAACATGGAAAAATATTCGGTAAAAAGTCTGTCACGGTAATTCAGTCGGGATCCCACAAGGTTGCTGTGAGGGGTGGCCACAATGGTATCCACACCGTTTTGCAGACATATTTCCGCCATTCTGCAGGCGGTGTGGGCTGATTCTGCCCCATCATCTACCCAGGGGATGATGTGACAGTGCAGATCGATCATAGGGTGCCACCTCCTTTCCTGCGTTCCTGAAAGAGTATATAAATAGCTTATTATATAGTAACATATTCTCAGCATAATTTCAAGAAGAAATCCCCTGAAGTTTTGTGAAAATATGGCTTGTCCATCGGGATAATCTATGGTATAATGTACAAAAATTACTTCTGTTTTCCTGAAAAGCCAAAAGCTTCTTCGGGGAAACACCTAAGAAACAGGAGGTTTACCATGAATGTGAAGTTAGAGTTTATTCTCCGAGACATTGCAGGGGATCTTTTGCTGGTTCCCGCAGGAAAAGCCGCACTGGATCTAAACGGCATGCTGACCCTCAACGAGGTCGGTGCGGAGATCTGGAAGCGCCTACCGGAGGCAGAGGACGAGGAGGCCCTGGTGCAGGCCCTTTTGCAGGAGTATGAGGTAGAGGAAGAGGTCCTTCGTGCAGACGTCAAGGAATTCTTGGATTCCCTGAGACAGTTGGGTATCCTGTAAAATTCTGCATAATTATCAAAAATTATTGTCATTTTTCCATAATTTAATGAATTTTGACAATTGCGAAGCTGACCAAAATCGTATATAATATATAAGCAAAAAAATTTATATGCGTATTCGCGCATAAAATCGGAGGAAAAATTATGTCTATTAAAGTTGGTATCAATGGTTTTGGCCGTATCGGCCGTATGGTTTTCCGCGCAAGCGTCAACTTCCCCGAGATCGAGATCGTGGGCATCAATGACCTGTGCGAAGCTAAGTATCTGGCTTACATGCTGAAGTATGACACCATGCACGGTCAGTTCAACGGCACCATCGAGTCTACCGAGAACTCCATCATCGTCAACGGCAAGGAGATCCCCATCTTCGCACAGCGCAACCCCGCTGACATTCCCTGGGGCGAGATCGGCGCAGAGTACGTCGTCGAGTCCACCGGTCTGTTCCTGACTCAGGAGAAGGCACAGGCTCACATCGATGCAGGCGCTAAGAAGGTCGTTATGTCCGCTCCTTCCAAGGATGCTACCCCCATGTTCGTTGTTGGCGTTAACACCGACAAGTACACCAAGGATATGAACTTCGTTTCCAACGCATCCTGCACCACCAACTGCCTGGCTCCCATCGCTAAGGTTCTGAACGACAAGTTCGGCATCACCGACGGCCTCATGACCACCGTTCACTCCCAGACCGCTACCCAGAAGACCGTTGACGGCCCCTCCGCTAAGGACTGGAGAGGCGGCCGCGCTGCTTCCGGCAACATCATCCCCTCCTCCACCGGCGCTGCAAAGGCTGTTGGCAAGGTCATCCCCGAGCTGAACGGCAAGCTGACCGGTATGAGTGTTCGCGGTCCCACCAGCGACGTTTCCTTCGTCGACCTGACTGTCGAACTGAACAACGAATGCACCTATGATCAGATCTGCGCTGCCATGAAGGAAGCCGCCGAAGGCGAACTCAACGGCATCCTCGGTTAC
>JAFOZC010000010.1 GCA_017391305.1 Oscillospiraceae bacterium
GAATGAATGATGAAGGATGAAAAATGAATAATTTCGGTGTCGGCTACGCCGAAGATTTAAAAAATGGGTGTAATTCCCGTGGCGAAGCCATTATTTAAAATCCATCCCGAAGGGATACCACAATGATTCATTATTTCAATATTCATTATTCATCCAAATTCCAAATTGCTCGACAGAGCGATTTGGAATTTTGTATTCAGGGAAATTTTTTTGAAACTTTTTCTTGCTTTTTTCGTCTAAAGAAGTATAGTAGAATTATAAACCGCAAGGAGGTAATACCATGTACGGCAAGAACAAATGCAAGATCCTCAAGCAGATCCGTCAGAGGATCGCGGAGGAGAACGACATTCCCCTGGTCACGAAGGAATGCAGCTTCCAAGGCAGCTGCAGCGGAACCTGTCCCCGTTGTGAATCGGAGCTGCGATATTTGGAGCAGCAGTTAGCCCGTCGGCAGGCTCTGGGTAAAACGGTCACCGTAGCCGCACTGTCCCTGTCTCTTATGGCAGGTGCTGTGGGCTGCTCCTTGGGAGGCTCTTCCCTGAAAGGAGATGTGCCGAACTCCGACATCCCCTTCATCTCCGCTCCCGAAGCCACGGAGGAGAAACAGGACAATGGCAGTATCACCCCCATCCCCCTGCCCGTAGGCACGGAATGCGACACAGGCACAGAAGGGGAGGACGAGCTTGCCGGAGCGCCTACCCTTGATCCCACCGAGATCGTCGAACTGGAGGGAGACGTGGCATACATTCCCGTTCCGAGTGAGTCGGAAGCTTCCACGGAAGAGGACGAATCCGCCACAGCCGGTATGCTCCCGGCGGTGGGAACAGGCGGCAATGACTGAGCCCCTTTACCCCCTCTTGAGTCTTTCCCGTCTGCGGATGGAAATTGACGGAGACGGTGTTACCACTCTCGTTGCAGGAGCAGGCTGTCCCCTCCACTGTAAATGGTGCATCAACCAGAAGCTCCTGCGTCATCCGCCCACCCCTGTCAGCCCTCAGGAGCTCTTTGATCGGGTGAAGATCGATGACCTGTATTTCCAGGCCACAGGGGGAGGGGTGACCTTCGGCGGCGGAGAAGCTCTGCTCCACACGCAGTTCCTGCAAGCCTTCCGCCCCCTTTGCAAGGGCCGCTGGCGGATCTACGCAGAGACCTCTCTCGCCGTTCCCCGAAGGGCTGTAGAGCTGGCCTCCCAATGTGTAGACGGGTTCATCGTTGACATCAAGGACAGCAATCCTCACATCTACCGTGCCTACACCGGAGGAGAGCCGGAGCTTGCCTATGAGAATCTGGCGCTACTGAAGGAGCTGGTCGGTCCGCAGCGGATCACCGTTCGGGTTCCTCTGATCCCGGAATTCAACAGCAAGGAGGATCAGACCCACAGCCTGCAGATCCTGAAGGCCATGGGCTTCACCCGTTTAGATCCCTTTTCCTACATCATCAAAAATGCCTAATTGACGCAGATCGCCTTCCGCAGGGAGGCGATCGCATTTTTTTCCAATCGGGAGACCTGGGCCTGAGAGATCCCCACCTCTCCGGCTACCTCCATCTGGGTCTTACAGTCGAAGAAGCGCATGGTCAGGATCCGCCGTTCCCGTTCCCCCAAGGCCGCAATGGCATCCCGTAGGGCGATGTGCTCTAACCAGCGCTCGTCGGTATTCTTGGTGTCCCGTACCTGATCCATCACCGTCAGAGGATCACCTCCATCAGAATAGACCGGCTCAAACAGGCTGATGGGGCTGACCATCGCATCCAGCGCCTCGTTGACCGTTTGCAGAGGCAGCTCCAAGCGCTTGGCGACCTCCTCCATCGTTGGCTCTTTGCCGCTTTCCGCTGTCATGGCCTCCTTGCACTGCAAGACCCGATAGGCAATATCCCTGATGCTTCTGGAAACCCGAATGGCGCTGTAGTCCCGTAGATACCGCTTGACCTCCCCCTCGATCATAGGCACTCCGTAGGTGCTGAAACGGACATTCAGATCTGTGTTAAAATTGGCAATGGCCTTCAGCAAGCCCACACAGCCTACCTGAAACAGATCGTCGGGATCCTCGTTCCTACCCATAAATTTCTGGATCACGGAAAGCACCAGACGCAGATTCCCCTCGATTAGCTGCTGTCGAGCCTCCCTGTCTCCTCCCTGTGCCTGCTTTAACAGGCGGATGGTTTCGTCGCTCTTGAGTGTTTTCAGATTTGCGGTATTGACACCGCAGATCTCAACCTTTCCCTGCATGACATATCCTCCATCTTTGTGTGTGGAAACAGTATTTCCCAAGAACAGGCGAATATTCCTCTTTTTAGGCACTTCGACGAAGAGCACGGAAAACAGCCGGACAAAATGTCCTTTAAGAGACTTGTCCCTTTCGACAAGTTCCCCCAAATTCCGAACTTTTTCCCCCTTCCCGCAAAGAGATTGGTTTACATAATACCAAGTTATGGGGCAGAAAATAAAATTATTGAAACTGAATTTTTCACAGACTTTCTGCATATATTCAGCCTATGCATTCCCTATTCATTCTTTTTCACCTGTGCAAAAGCCTTGTAACTCCTGAGTTTTGCACACTATGCACAGGTTTGTGCACAGGGTGGTATATGCTTGCATTCCCTGTATAAGAGGTTTACATAACCGTTATCCCTACATTGGAACAAATTGTGTAAAATCATCATAGGCAAAATTCGGGTGTAAAAACAGATTGATCCCCCCTGCCAGAACACGGCTGAGATAGCGGATCTGCTCGTCAATGTCCCGTGGGGTCAGGATCATGGGGCGGTCACTGCCCCCATCTACCACCGTGGGAACGCCGATGGCATAAACCGGCACAGAAAGGCTGTCCTTGGAAAAAGCCGCCCGACAGTTCCCTACCCCGGAGCCGGGAGCGATCCCTGCATCAGAGAGCTGTACGGTACGGCAAAGCCTGTCCATACTCCCTGCGGCCAGTGCATCCACACAGAGAATGCAATGGGGCTTCACATGCTCCGCCGCACCCCGAACCAGCTCAAGACTTTCCACCCCGGTGGTAGCCAGAACCCCCGGTGCCACCCCACTGACACTGCGGCAAGCGCCAAAGCTGTCCGGCAGGCCACGGATCAAATGCCTCGTGAGGAATACCCGATCCACAGTTTGAGGCCCTAGGGCATCGGGAGTCACGGCGCGGTTTCCCAAGCCCACCACAAGAACACTGTCCTTCTCCTCCAGCCCCGTCAGATCCTGCAGGGCCTGCGCCAATTCCTCCGCCGCCTTGCGCACATCCCGATCGAAGGACGGCAGCTCCATCGTCACGTAACTACCCACAGGCTTCCCCAAAGCCTTCGCCCCACGGTCATCCAGAATGTCTACACGGGTCAAATTCCCCTGCTCTCTTGCCCTGACCCCCTCCAATTGTGTGGTCCTTTCTGCGGATTTTTCCCACAATTCCTTGGCCTCTAAAGCCAAATCTGTGCGAAGCATAGCAATTCCCCCTTTGTTTTCCTTGTTTTTTCCCATTTTTAAAAAAATAATTCAATTTTTTCAAAATTACCCCTTGATTTTCTAAGTGTTTCACGCTATAATAAGTAACTGCTGAAGAGAAATTCTTCAAAGGAGGTGTATCCAAAGTGCCCAACATTAAGGCAAACAAGAAGCATGTTATCCTGTCCCGCATTGCCAACGAGCGTAACAAGATGGCTAAGTCCGCTCTGAAGACCGTTCTGAAGAAGTTCGACGCCGCTGTCGCTTCCGGTGACAAGGCTCAGGCCCTCGCCGCTTACACTGCAGCTGTGGTTGCAGTTGATAAGGCAGTCAACAAGGGTATCCTGCACAAGAACAACGCCGCTCGCAAGAAGAGCAGCATGACTCTGAAGGTCAACGCTATGGCGTAAGCAAAATTAAAGGTTTTTACCGCCTGATGGAGCTACTTTCCATCAGGCTTTTGCTTATTTCACGGGCTAACAACGACATCCTGCGCCCACGCTGTACAGCCGCGCCTGAGAAGGATGCCTTATACCGTACATTCTACATTTTCCATATGCATTCTTGTGCATTATCATACACATCTACAATCATTACACACCGGGAGGTGGCGCTTATGGCTGTCAAGGATCCCAATTCCATATTGAATCTGCCCGGGATCGGGCCTAAGAAGGCAGAGCTTTTCGCCAAACTGGAGGTCTCTACCATAGAGGACCTGCTTCGTCTGTACCCCAGAGACTATGAGGATCGTACTCGTTTGCTACCCATTGCATCCCTTGAGGTAGGAGTCCCGTCCTGCTTTATTGCCTCCGTGCTGAACACCCCTATGACCCACAGGATCCCCAAGGCAGACCGCAGAGCTCTGGAGGTGACCAAGGTCACTGTGGGGGATCATACCGGAAAACTGAACCTTACCTTCTTCAATGCAGGCTACAGTGTGGAGAAGCTCCACAGAGGAGAGACCTTCGTCTTCTACGGCACTCTGTCCGGGGATTATATCGGCTACGGCATGACCAATCCCTTGTTTGAGCCTTTGGGCAACAAGGGTCGGGTAACACGGTGTATCGTCCCCGTGTATCCTCTGACCGCAGGGCTGACCAACGGTCAGGTGACGGCGGCGGTAAAACACGCTCTGGACATCTATATCCCCCGTGAGACCATTCCTGAGGAGATTTTGCAGAAATATCGGCTTCCGGATATCCGTACCGCCCTGTGGCAGATCCATCAGCCTGCTGATGCGCAGAGCCTTTCGGCAAGCAGCCGACGGATGATCTTTGAGGAGTTCTTCTGCTTCTCGGCGGCTCTGAGCATTCTCAGAAGCAAGCGTACGGCAAAAGCTGTTTCCCCATACGTAACAGATCCCACCGCCTTCTATAGCAGTCTCCCCTTTACTCTGACAGGAGCACAGCAACGGGTCATCGGGGAAATTCTGGCAGACCTCCGCAGTGGCAAGACCATGAGCCGTTTGGTCCAAGGAGACGTAGGCTGTGGCAAGACTATGGTTGCCGCCGCCGCTGCCTTCGTAGCTGTGAAGAACCGCAAGCAGGTAGCCTTCATGGCCCCTACGGAGATCCTTGCCAAACAGCACTTCGCACGGTTAGAGCCCCTTTTTGCCTCCTTGGGCTACAAAACCGCCTTACTGACCGGCTCTATGAAGCTCAGTGAGAAGAAAAAATGCAGAGAAGCCCTTGCCGCCGGGGACATCCACATGGTCATCGGCACTCACGCCCTGCTGACAGAGGCCACGGTCTTTGCGGATCTGGGTTTGGTCATTGCTGACGAACAGCACCGCTTCGGTGTAGCCCAGAGAGCCGCCCTATTGTCCAAAGGGGAATCTCCTCACCTGCTCATCATGTCTGCCACGCCCATTCCCCGTACCTTAGCCCTGATCCTCTACGGAGATCTGGATGTTTCCGTAGTGGACGAGCTGCCTCCCGGCAGACAGCAGGTAGACAGCTTCCTGGTAGACGAGCGCTACCGCAAACGGCTCAATGCTTTCATCCGCAAGCAGGCGGTGGAGGGGCATCAAACCTTTATTGTCTGCCCTGCCATTGAGGAGGGAGAAACCGATTCCCTCAAAGCGGCCGAGCTGTGGGCGCAGACCCTCCAAAGCGCAGTTTTCCCGGATCTCCGTGTGGCCCTGCTCCACGGCAAGATGAAGGGAGCGGAGAAGGATACGATCATGGAGGCTTTTGCATCCGGTTCCTATGATATTCTGGTCTCCACCACGGTCATTGAGGTCGGTGTGGACGTACCCAATGCCACTGTCATGGTGGTGGAAAACGCAGACCGCTTCGGTCTGTCCCAGCTTCACCAGCTCAGAGGCCGGATCGGCAGAGGAAGTGCAAAATCCTACTGCATTCTGGTATCCGATAACCAAAATCAAGAGACCCGACAGCGGCTGAAGGCTCTGTGCAAAACCACTGACGGCTTCCTCATCGCCAAAGAGGATCTGAAGCTACGAGGCCCCGGCGATTTCTTCGGCTCACGTCAGCACGGCTTGCCCCTATTCCGTCTGGGTAGCCTCAATACCGATCTTGAGATCCTCCGTCAGGCTCAGGAGGCCGCCGCCTACATCATCGCTCGGGAACAAGCCCTGCCCCCGGCATTGGAAGAAAGGATCCGCCGTTTTCTGGAACAGGAGGATACCCTGAACTAACAGTTTTCTTCTCTTCCTTATACAATTTATCCAAATTCTCGCAGTATTACAGAGTTTCCCCATGCGTTTTTTATATTTTGTTCCAAAAAAGAAAATTTCCATTGTACATTTGCAAAAAATGTAGTAAAATAGATTGAATACCTTTATTAACGGAGGCATATGGTTTATGAAAAAACCCATTGTATTAGTAATTATGGACGGAGTCGGACGTGGCGACGGTGGCAGTGGCGATGCCGTAGCGATGGCAAAAACTCCTGTTCTCGACAAGCTCTTTGCAACCCGTCCCTACACCTGGCTCAAGGCTCACGGCTCTGCTGTCGGTCTGCCCAGCGATGATGACATGGGCAATTCCGAGGTCGGACATAACGCACTGGGTTGCGGACAGGTCTACTCCCAGGGTGCCAAGCTGGTCGGTGAGTCCATCGAAAACGGTGTGCTCTTCGCATCCCAAACATGGCAGGATCTGGTTGCCAATGCCAAGGAAGGCAAGACCCTCCACTTCCTGGGTCTGCTGTCCGACGGCAACGTACACTCCAACATCAGCCACCTCATTGCCCTGCTCCGTCAGGCAAAGGCTCAGGGTGTCAAGGAAGCTCGCTGTCATATCCTTCTGGACGGTCGTGACGTTCCCGCCACCTCCGCTTTGGAATACGTAGAGCAGTTAGAGGCTGTTCTGACCGAGCTGTCCGTAGATGGCTGCAACTACCGCATCGCTTCCGGCGGCGGCAGAATGAACATCACCATGGATCGTTACGAAGCCAACTGGAAGATGGTAGAGGATGGCTGGAACACCCATGTCCGTGGTCTGGGAAGACACTTTGCCGATGCCAAGACCGCTATCGAGACCTACCGTGCCGAGACCGGCTGTATCGATCAGGATCTGCCCGCCTTCGTCATTGCAGACAAGGGCGAGCCTGTTGGCAGGATCGCCAACGGCGACAGCGTGATCCTCTACAACTTCCGTGGTGACCGCGCCCAGGAGATCTCTCTTGCCTTCGATCGGAAGGATTTTGACAAATTTGACCGTGGGGACTACACCGGTGTACAGTTTGCCGGCATGCTGGAATATGACGGAGATCTGCACATTCCCTCCCGTTATCTGGTACAGCCCCCTGTGATCCGCAATACTCTGACCGAGCTGCTGTGCAAGCACGGCATTCGGGAATATGCGGTTTCCGAGACCCAGAAGTACGGCCATGTGACCTATTTCTGGAACGGCAACCGTTCCGGCAAGGTCAGCGAAGAGCTGGAGGTTTATGAGGAGATCCCCTCCGATGTTCTCCCCTTCGAGCAGGCCCCTGCCATGAAGTCTGTGGAGATCACCGATAAGCTCATCGCCGCCATGGAATCCGGCAAATTTGACTTCCTCCGTTGCAACTACCCCAACGGCGATATGGTCGGACACACCGGTGTCATGGAAGCCGTTATTACCGCTATGGAGTGTGTAGACGAGGGTCTGCGCCGTGTTCTGGATGCCGCTGACCGTCTGGGCTACACCGTCCTCATTACCGCCGACCACGGCAATGCGGATCAGATGACCGAGACCAAGAAGGGTAAGACCAGCATCCGTACCGCCCATAGCCTGAATCCCGTTCCTTTTATCGTTTACGACAACGACACTGCATATACTCTGAAGGAAGGCTCCTTCGGCCTTGCCAACGTTGCACCCACCGTCGCAACTCTGCTGGGTCTGGAGGCTCCCACCTGTTGGGAAGAAAGCATGATCTGATCAATAACAGGAGGTATCACTATGCTTCGTCAAGAAACCGATTACGGCAACATTCAGGTCGGCCTGAATGTCTACACCCTCATTGCCGGCAACGCAGCCACAAAGTGCTTCGGTGTCAAGGGTATGGCCATGCGCTCCGTCAAGGACGGTCTGGTTCACCTGCTGCGCCGTGAGTCTATGGGCAAGGGTGTCTCTGTCCGCTTCAATGAGGATGAGACCCTGTCTATCGACCTGCACATCATGGTCGATCAGGGGGTCAATATTCCCGTAGTTTGCAGATCCATCATATCCGAGGTGCGCTATATGGTTACCAAGCAGACCGACACCGAGGTCAAGGACGTCACGGTGTACGTAGACTCCATGATGCTTGACTGAGAGGAAGGTGCGCCATTGTGATAACAGTAATCGGCGGTTCCGCCCTGCGGAAAATGCTCCTCGGAGCAGCCGCTATGGTAGAAAACAAGAAACAGCAGCTCAATGACCTGAACGTATTCCCCGTCCCCGACGGCGACACAGGCACCAATATGAGCATGACCCTCAATGCCGCAGCCACAGAGCTTCGCAAGCTTTCCGACACGGACAGCCTGACCAAGGTAGCCGATACCGCCGCCTCCGCCATGCTCCGTGGTGCAAGAGGCAACTCCGGTGTCATTCTCTCCCTCCTCTTCCGTGGCTTTTCTCGGAAGCTGAAGGGCATGGAGGAATGTGACGGCCTCATGCTCTCCGCCGCCCTGAAAGCAGGCGTAGAGGCCGCTTATAAGGCCGTTATGAAGCCCACAGAAGGCACCATCCTCACCGTCTCCCGTGTTTCTGCCGCTGTAGCAGAGGCAAGTGCCGCAGAGGAGAACTGCTTCGAGACCGTTCTGGCCGCTACCGTCGCCTCCGCAGACAGCGCTTTGGCACAGACCATGTACCAGAACCCGGTTCTGGAAAAGGCCGGTGTCGTAGACGCAGGCGGCAAGGGCTGGCTCTTGGTGCTGGAAGCCATGCTGGCAGTGGCCCGTGGGGAAGTCATCGAGACCACAGTCTCCTCCGAGACTCCCGTCAAGGAGCAGGCAGATTTCTCCGATTTCAATGCCGAGGACATCACCTTCCAGTACTGCACCGAGTTCATCATCTCCCGTGAGAACAAGAAGGATCCGGAGGAGCTCCGCGCCTTCCTCGCAGGCCTTGGTGACAGTCTGGTACTGGTCGATGATGACGAGATCATCAAGGTCCACGTCCACACCAATGACCCCGGCAAGGCGATGAGCGAGGCGATCAACTACGGCTCCTTCGTCACGGTGAAGGTGGAGAATATGAAGCTCCAGCACACCGAGAAGGTCGTAGACAACCCTGCCGAAAACAGCAAGGAGACTCCTGTCGAGGATGCCGTTGCCGCCCCCGAGAAGCACTACGGTATGGTTTCTGTCTGTGCCGGTGACGGCCTTGCAGACATTTTCCGTGAGCTGGGTGCAGACAATATCATTCAGGGCGGACAGACTATGAATCCTTCCACCCAGGACATTCTGCAAAAGGTCAACGCTACCCCTGCAGAGGTGGTCTTCGTCTTCCCCAATAACAAGAATATCATCATGGCCGCCCAACAGGCTGTTGGTTTGACAGAGAAGACTCTCATTGTCGTTCCTTCCAAAACCATCCCCCAGGGTGTTACTGCCATGTTGAACTTCGATCCCGATGCAGATGCCCAGACCAATCTGCAGACCATGATCGCCGCTATGGAGAATGTCACCACCGTACAGCTAACCTATGCCGCCAGAAATTCCGATTTTGACGGACACAAGATCCGTGCAGGAGAATATCTGGCTCTCTACGGCGGCGCTCTCTTCGGCAGTGACAAGAATGCCTCCACCCTGCTCAAGGCCCTTGCCAAGAAGCTCAGCAAGGAGCAGAAGGAATTCATCACCATCTTCTACGGTGCCGACACCAACGAGGCAGAAGCAGAAAATGCCGCAGAGATCCTCCGCAAATACTGCACCGGTGCCGAGGTCTCCGTCCTCCGTGGCGGTCAGCCCGTATACTACTACCTCATTTCCGCAGAATAAGATCTACTGCCCCATCGGGGCAGCCTGACAAAGCACAAACAGGAACCGCAGCCTTTGCGTGGCTGCGGTTCCTGTTTTTATTCTATCCCCAAGATACGATGGGACTCCCTGAGGGCTATGGGATCGGGATCAGCCTGCAAGGATCTCTGCCTTGCATACCCCTTCGGTTTCGGCAAAAGCTCGGAGAAGCCCTTCCGCAGAGATGCTCATGCAGGTGGTATCCACAGAAACATGGATGGAGGCATAGCCCGATTCCGGCAGTGCCTGGTGAAGAGAGAGTATATTTGCCCCGTATTTGGCAAAAATACACAGTATGCTTGCCAATACCCCCACCGCATCCCGAAGGAGCATGCGGAAGGACAAGACGCGTCCCCGTAATACGTCGTGAACCGATAGAATCGAATCCCGATACTTATAAAAAGCACTGCGGCTGATGCCCATTTTCTTCACAGCCTCGTTGATGGTCTGAACATCGCCGTTTTCCAGAAGCCACTTGGCCATTGCCACCTTCACAAAAACCTCCGGGAGAGCCTTTGACTCCACAATATAGTATTTCGGAACAGATTGCATGGATATATCCTCCTTTCGGGGTGTTTATATCTGCTTATTTTTAATATAATATCATAAATACCCTCTAATTGCAAGAACAAAAAGGAGCTTTTTTATGAAGATTAATTGGAATTTATTTCTATATTTTTTACTCGGAGCAGTTGGCATTTGGCTTTGTGCTCGGCTGATTCTCCCTGTAGGTCTGCCTTTTCTGTTAGGATTCCTCATCGCCCGCTGTGCAAGACCCCTCCGTCCCCGACGTTGGCCCCCGGTTTTTTCGGGGATCTTCAGCGTCAGTCTGTTCTTCCTGATGCTGTGCATTCTCCTGTGGATCTTGGGAAAAACTCTGTTTTCGGAGGCACAACAGCTTGCCAAAGGTCTGCCCGCTGTCCTCCAGGAGCTGTCTCCCGTATTACAGAATGCATACCTTCGGCTCACCGACTTTGCCTCAGGCTTGCCGGAGACAGTGGCTCCCATCGCAGTAGATTGGATCGAGAGACTTTTTGCCGGTAGCAGTATCCTCCTGACCGGAGCCTCGGAGGGATTGCTTTCTCTGGCAGGACGCTTACTTTCCGGCGTACCGAATTTCATCCTTTTTGTTCTGACCGCACTTCTTTCCGCTTACTTCTATTCTGTCGACAGCCACAAGCTCCTCCCTCTTGTACAGAAGCATGTTCCCGAAGTATGGCTGCAAAAAGCCCATTCTCTGTACCGCAGGATCAAGCACGCTTTGGGAAGCTATGCAAAGTCCCAGCTCTATCTGTCCGCTGTCAGTCTGATCCTCTGTGCCATAGGTCTGCTGATCCTGAGAAAGGATTCCGCCCTGCTCCTCTCCCTGGGGATCGCAGTAGTGGATGCTCTGCCTGTATTGGGAGCAGGTGCGGTCCTGATCCCCTGGGGACTTCTGTCCTTCCTTCGTGGCAGTACCGGCGACGGTGTAGGGCTTCTGCTGATCTACGCTGTGATCGCCATTGCCCGCACGGCACTGGAGCCCCGTTTCTTAGGGAAGCAAATGGGCCTCCATCCCCTGCTGACACTTCTAAGTCTCTACGGCGGTTTTCGCCTCTTCGGTGTAAGCGGTATGATACTGGTGCCTGTGGGAGTCATGCTGTGCAAGCAGTTATATGAGCTTTCTCGTGAATTTTAGTTTGACATTCCGCCCCTTTCCCTCTATAATATAAGAAAAAATTTGCGCTTCTCCCGAGAAGAATGGAGGTTTGTTATGGAAGAACTGCGAAACATCGCCGCCTCTGCGGCGAAGGAATTGATCGAAAAGGCCAAGCTGCAAAAGGGTGATCTGGTGGTGGTAGGCTGCTCCACCAGCGAGATCTGCGGCAGCCGTATCGGCTCTGACTCCAGACCCGAGGTTGCAGAGGTGGTCTTTGATGCCATTTACACCACCTTGCAGGAGGCAGGGATCTATTTGGCCGCTCAGTGCTGTGAGCATCTGAACCGCGCCCTTATCGTAGAGCGAGAGGCTGTGCCTCATCTGCCCCGTGTCAATGTGGTGCCTCAGCCGAAAGCAGGGGGCTCCTTTGCTACTGCGGCCTATAAGCGCTTCTCCCTGCCCGTTGCCGTAGAACATATCCGCGCCGATGCCGGGCTGGATATCGGAGGCACTCTCATCGGCATGCACCTGAAGGAAGTGGCCGTTCCTCTGCGGCTGAGCATGGATCACATTGGGGATGCCCTGCTGTTAGCCGCCCGTACCCGTCCGAAATTCATCGGCGGCATCCGTGCCGTTTATGATCCCGAGCTACTGTAATGAGAGACATTCCCCTTTTTACCGCCACAGACGGCATGGCCACCCTGATCTTCCGAGAGATCCCCTATCGGAAGGAAGCCTATGTGTGGATCCGCACTGTCTACGGTAGCTTGGAGGGTCTCATGACGGAGTGTGTGGGCTTCTGCAGAGCCGCCGGTGC
>JAFOZC010000080.1 GCA_017391305.1 Oscillospiraceae bacterium
GATATTCATGGCGGTACAGACATCCATGAGGATCAGATCAATGGGATGGGTCATGCAGTAGAACTCAGCCATGGCGGCACTTTCTATGGTGTGTGCCACACGGTAGCCGCTGTTTCCGCTGACGAAGATGTCCAAGAGCTTCTGCGCCATAGGATCGTCCTCTACGATCATAACATTGATCAAGTGAGTCACTCCCTTCTGCCTGAAAGAATCAGGGCGAATTTCGGTGTGCTTTCCACCGTCATGTGAACTCCTATATTCTCGGCCTTATGTCGCAGAGAGCCTAAGCCGCCGCCCTCAATGATGGGACAGGTAGGCTGAGCGCCGTCGTTGGTAAAAACCATGCTCCATCGGGAAGCCTCCTCACGGAGGTCGATCAACAGTGTCTTGGCATCTGCGTGGAATACTGCATTGGTCAGGGCCTCGGAGGCCGCCATCAGGAAGAGCTGACGGTATTCTGTTCCTCGGGGGAGCTCTCCATGTATCAGAAGCTCGACTCCTGCGGATTCGGCAGCCTTTTCTAAAATACGCAGAGGATCGTCTGTTTTCTTGGATGCCATTTCCTTGCGGAGCATGGCGATATTCCGTCGCCAAATATCCAAGGGGGGCTCTTGTGCATGGGGGTCCACCAAATATCGACGGGCTGCAAGAAGGGCCTGCCCCAGCTCACCGTGAATGCGGACCTTGGTCTCCAAGCGCTCCTTGCTACGGGCAAGCTCGTCAACATTCTCGCCGTATTTCCGCAGACGGAGGTTCATAGCGGCAAGATCCAGATTCTTTTCTCTTAGCTCGTCGGTCAAGGCTTGCTGTAATGTGGTATCTGCCGCAGTAAGCTGAGTGAAGCCGTCCAGCTTTTCACGGGAGAAGGTCCATACCGTTCCGTCCTTCAGACGGAAATTGGGGTAATTGCCGAAGGACAGCCGTTTTACATCGGGCCTTACCTCCCCACCGCTGAGGATCTGCCAAAACAGTTCTGCATTCTGCAGATCCCTGCCTACAACGGCATGGCATAGCTCATTCATGCGGCTGTTGGACAGGATCACCCGACCGCCTTCCACATAGAAGCATAAGCCGGAGGCGATCTGATCCACGCCCTCTCGGATAGAGGAACGGGTAATGGTATTGTTGCGGAACTGCCGTTCCTCCCATATCAAGTGGCTGTAGTACACCGCAACAAGGACGATGGACACTATGGGAAGGATCAGCGGCCGATTACAGAGCCACAGGGATAGGGGAGGGATCTGCAGATGTCGCAGATTTGCCCTTGCCTCTGCGACATAGATCATCATGGGGACAGTGCATAGGAGGATGGACAGAGGAAGCAGGAGCTTGGGCAACAGCTTCTTCCGACGGAAGGTGGGCAGGAGCAAACAGCCTCCCACGCACACAAGCAAGAACAGGCACACAATGAGCAAGCAACGCAGGGGCATGGGGATATCATAATAGCGGATCATCCGAGTCCACCTCCCTCCGCAATGCTTAGATCGATCACAACATCTTCCTCCATGATCTCATAACGGAAGCTGCCGACGGTCAGGGGAATATCCTCAAGGGCCTGAAGGGCGATCTCCTCGGTGCATCCCATTTGAATATTCATAGAGATCCTCCCGTTACTACAGGTCAAGTTGACCAGCATAGCTGTCATTTCGTTCAAGAGACGTTCTACAAGAACCTCGTAAAAATCATAGGCGGCAACAATATGCTCTAAGTGCATAGAGCCGGAGCAAGAGCTATGGAAGGATGTAAACATCCCTGCAAGATTGAGATTGTCCATAGATTCACGGATGCAATATTCCAGCTCTCTTGTATGAATGATGCCACTATCCTCACCAAGGAGCAGGAGATTGCCTCGGCGCTTGATGTATGATCCGAGAACACAGACCTTGGCAATGAGATTGCGGCTGTTATGCTCGCCCTTTTCAATGTGGTGCAGGAGCTCGTCTGCCTTGATCAGCTGGGGCTCGACCTCTTGGGTGATCCGATCATAGAGACGGTTCTGCTCATCGGCCTTTGCCCTGTTCTCCTTGAGCTCTAATTCTGCTTGCAGGAGGGTATTCTCTTCCCCCAACTGCTCCAAGGTGTCACGAAGCCGAGTTCTAAGATCGTTCAGACGGGTAATATCATCCTGCCAAACCACACGGCCTGCCTTAATGGGAGCACTGCTTAAAAGCGTGTCCCCCAGATCCACGGTGGAGTGCCGGGTCTGCCGCATCTGCTCCTCGGAAACCGGCAGAGCGGAGCCGGATACAAAGTGGGGCTGATATTCCCGATCAACGATCTGAACAGGAACGGTGGTGCGGTCAAAGACCGTTTGATAGCCGGTGTTGGAGGGGAGCAGTCCGCTCTGAATGGCGCTCTCCAACAGCAGGGTAATGATCAGACAGTCCATTACTGTAATATCGCAGTTATACAGGCGCATACTATAGCCGACCCAGAACAGAGCCGCAAATGCCATGATCGCCATGGGCATCTTGCGGAGCTTGCGACTGCCGGGGACACGGCTTTTGAGGAGCATCATGACAACGAAATAGAAGCCCATGCCAATGAACCAAGCCATGTTGAGGAAGTATACCCAATCATAGCTGTAGTCCTGATCAAAGTGAATAAAGCCGTTGTAGAACACAAATACCTTCTGATGCAGATCGTTGGTAAACACCGTTGTCAGAAGAATGGTGGGAGGGATCAAGAGATAATTCAGCCTCTTGGGATGGGAGTAATTCTCCGGCTTACCCAAGTAATTGATGATAAAAGCACCCAGTGTGGGGACAAAAAGCATGCCCACATAGAAGCCATACCACAGATAGCGTACCAAGGGGTGGGTCACACTGCCGGTGAAGTCCCATTTGGCGATCTTATCCACCAGCCAAAACAGGAGCAAGCATCCCACGATCAGCATGAGCCGTCGTACATTCTTGTTGACCATTCTGCGATAAACAGACACGACCCAAGAGAACAGCAGGGATATATGAATGGTGTTACGAACAGTAACCATGACGGCCTGCAGCATAGCATTGGGAAGGTCCTCATAAATCTCTCGCAGTACAAAGGCAATGCCTATGAGGATCGCAACAAAAACCGATGTCCATACTCCTGATTTTTTCTTTTTTTCCATACGGTTTCACCTCTGTTTCTGTGTTTTAGCATTTCCGATCCATGCTTCATAAAGTCTGAAAAAGAATTACGTTCCTTTATTATATTAGCAGATAATCGGGAGAATTTCAACGATTACCTGATAAATGTAAGGATATAAATGCCACAATTTTATGTTTCTGTGTCAGTATGCTACAGGGCGACGGCGGCCTCCAACCGACCCCGGTGCGGAAAGTGGCAAGCTCGGGATATGATATCCTATTTGCATCGCAAATATATCAAAGAACATACTAATCCTGAATAAACCCCTATTAAACCTTGCAAAAACCTGAGAATTGTGCTATACTATATTATGTATATTTTTGTGAAAACGGAGGGTTTCACTATGGATAACAACCTTGAACGCTGGTATTCAATGAAAGAGATCATGGAATATTTGGGCGTTAGCCGTGATACAGTTCTCGACTGGATTGCACGTCGCAATATGCCCGCCGCAAAGATCGGCAGACTGTGGAAATTCAAAGTCAGCGAAGTCGATGCATGGATGAGATCCGGCGTTGCGGCTGATAAGTAATTAGAATTTGGAGGTGCTATATGGCACTTGAAAATAAATTGGGACTGACAAGCTCCGCAGACCTTGCCCGTGAGGAAGAACGCATCAGCAAGAAAAAGGCTCTTGCGCTTTTTGAAAGCGGTACGCTTGATAAATTGGAAGCAGGAAAATTCTCTGCCCTCAAAGCGATCCATAAGTATCTCTTTGACGAGATCTACGACTTTGCAGGAGAACTCAGAACCGTAAATGTTTCTAAAGGTAACTTCCGTTTCGCTCCCTTAATGTATCTCGAAGCGGCTCTTGCTAATATTGATAAAATGCCCCAGTCCACTTTTGATGAGATCGTGGAGAAGTACGTGGAAATGAATATCGCCCACCCCTTCAGAGAAGGCAATGGACGAAGCGCTCGTATTTGGCTGGATCTTATTTTCAAAACCGAGCTTCGCAAAGTCGTTGACTGGAGCAAGGTAGACAAAGAAGATTATCTTTTAGCTATGGAGCGTAGCCCCATTAAGGATATTGAAATCAAGCATATTCTCAAGGCTGCCCTCACCGATGACATCAATAGCCGTGAAGTTTATATGAAAGGCATCGACCATAGCTACTACTATGAAGGATATACAACCTTTAAGACGGAAGAATTATGATAACGAAACGAGGTGCAAATATGCCCGATAAGAATTGGCAATTTGAACTTGAAGCATATATAAGGCAAGGAGAGCCTGAAAAAACTGAAAAAAGTGAAGCTTGGCAAACTGCCATCGGCTTGCAGGCGGTGGA
>JAFOZC010000081.1 GCA_017391305.1 Oscillospiraceae bacterium
CTCCCCCTCCCTTCGGGAGGTACCTCTCCCGGAGGGAGAGGCAAGAGCTGGGCGGAAACTTCAAATAGTACTATAAACCGCAATTTAACGCTCCGTAAAGGGGATGTTGGGATTTTATTTTGGAAAATTCCAGATTTAGCCTTGCCTTTTTACCCTTGGATTTGGTATAATAGACGAGATACATGATAGGATGCGGAATTTATCACCGAGAGGGGAAAAATATCCGCAATACAAGCTACCGGAGGATTTTCCATGGCTACAGAAAAGCTTTACTATACAGACCCTTATTTGAAGGAAGCAGATGCTACCGTCCTGTCCTGCACCGAGGGCAAGGACGGCTATACGGTTCTTCTTGACCGCACCGTGTTCTACCCTACCGGAGGAGGACAGCCCCATGATACCGGCCTTCTCGGTGAGGCCAAGGTTCTCGATGTCCGGGATCAGGGGGACGAGGTATTCCACCTCTGTGACCGACCCTTAGAGGTGGGCTCTAAGGTTCACGGTGTCATCGACTGGGACAGACGCTTCATGCTCATGCAGCACCACTCCGGGGAACAACTGGTTTCCGGCATCGTCCACAGCCGCTTCGGTTATGATAATGTGGGCTTCCACATGGGAAGCGATGTCATTACCATCGACTTCAGCGGAGAATTGGACTATCCTACCCTTATGGAAATCGAAGCCGCCGCCAACGAGGCTGTGTACCGTAACATTCCCTGCCACATTTTCTACCCCGACAGAGAGACCTTAAAGGCCCTTTCCTACCGCAGTAAAAAGGAAATCGAGGGTCAGGTACGTCTGGTACAGTTTGCGGAGATCGACCTCTGCGCCTGCTGTGGCCTCCATGTGGCACACAGCGGTGAGATCGGTCTTGTGAAGCTGCTTTCCACCACCAAATTCCACAACGGCTCTCGGGTAGAGCTTCTCTGTGGCGGAAAGGCTCTGGAATGGCTGAACACCGTCAACGAGCAGAACCGCCAAATTTCCGCCCTCCTGTCCGCCAAACCGGACAAGACCGCCGATTATGTCCGCAGACAGGGAGAAGAGCTGTCCCGATGCAAGCTCCGCTGTGCCTCCTTGGAAAATCAGCTTTTCGCCCTGAAGGCAGAGACTCTCAGAGGTCACAATTCTCCCCTTCTCTTTGAAGAAGGTCTCTCCCCCGACTCCACCCGTCGGCTTTGCGATGCCCTTCTGCAAAGTGCCACCGGCATCTGCGCCGTATTCTCCAAGAAGGAGGATGGCTACTCCTACGCCATCGGCACACTAAGCGGCGACCTCCGCTCCTTTGTCAAGGAACTCAATGCCGCCCTCCAAGGCCGTGGCGGCGGTAAGCCCGGCTTCGTCCAGGGCTCTGTCTGTGCCACGGAGGAAGAGATCCGTCTCTTCTTTGAAAAGGCTCAGAATCGGTAATAGACCCTCCCCCCCTCCAGACTTTTGCCAAAGCGCTGTGCAAGCTGAGACACCGTGAGAAAACAGTAGCCCTCTGCCTGTAAGCGATCCACGATCCTGAGCGCCGCCTCTATGCTGGAATCGTACATGTCATGGAGGAGGATGATATCCCCGCTCTTCACCCGATCCAGCACCCGTTTGGATACCGTGGAGGCATCAGAGCAACACCAATCATCGGGGTCTACAGACCAGAGGATAATGGGCAGATCCCCACAGCTTGTTTGGCTTAAGCTTTCCCTGTCATAGATCCCTCCGGGAGGGCGCAACAGTGTGGGTCTTTGCCCCGTGGCCTTCTGGATTTTCTCCACAGATCTTGCAAGATCCCTGCACAGCTCATTGGGGCTCATTTTGCTGAAGAATTTATGCCGGTCACTGTGAGTGCCGATCTCATGACCCTGCTGTGCGATTTTCCTTGCGAGAGCAGGAAATTGCTCCACCCGATAACCGCAGAGGAAAAAGGTCGCCTTTACCCCTCTTGCCTCCAGCCCCTCCAGCAAAGCCCTTGTGAACCGTCCGGAAGGGCCGTCATCAAAGGTCAGTGCCACATATTTCCCCTCCGCCGCCCCTGCGGTTTTTATCCCCATGCAGTGCAGGAGCAGTACCAATATCAGCAAACAGCACAGTTTTTTCATCCCCATCACATCCCCTACGCTTTTAATGCTCATAGTATTTACGAAAAAGAAGGACTTCTTTATGGTAATTTGTCCCCTTTGTCATTCCCCCTTGCGTAAGGAGGAGCGGAGCATGACCTGTGAGAAGGGTCACTGCTTCGACATTGCCAAGCAGGGCTATGTGAATCTCCTCACTGTCCAGCAGAAGCATTCCCTCCATCCCGGAGACACCCGTCAGATGGTTCTGTCCCGTCGGGAATTTCTGGAAGCAGGCTATTACTCCCCCATTGGAGAGAAGCTAAAAGCTCTGGTGCAGACCCACTGTCCCAAGGCGCAGGCTGTTCTGGATGTCGGTTGCGGAGAAGGCTATTATCTGTCCCACCTATCCTCTATTCCCCAACGGACAGGCGTTGATATCTCCAAGGAAGCCGTCCGCTGTGCCGCAGGAAAGTATAAAGACACTCTGTGGCTCACCGCAACAGCTTCCCATCTGCCCTTTTCAGACCACAGCTTTGACTGCCTGCTGTCCATGTTCGCCCTGACGATGGAGGAGGAATACAGACGGGTTTTAAAGCCCGACGGTCTCTTTGTTCAGGTTCTGGCAGGCAAAAACCATTTAACTGCTCTTAAAAATATCATTTACCCCACCTTGGTGGAAAAAGAAAAGAATTTACAGCCTGATTTGGAAGGCTTCCAACATATTCACAGTGAAACCCTGCGCTTTGATTTTGCAGTAGAAGAGAACCTGCAGGTCAAAAACCTTTTATCCATGACTCCCCATGTTTGGCGCATCAGCAAGGAAGCCGCCCAAGCTCTGGAGCAGACCCAACAGCTCCGAGATCAGGGAGAAGTCATTTTTAACCTATACAAGGCGAAATAAGAGGAACATTTATGGATCAAAGAATGCTTGACAAGCTTCGGCTTGTAGAAGAAAAATATATCGAGATCGGGGCAAGAACCGAACAGCCGGATTTCTTCTCCGACCCCAAGAAGGCCGCCGCCTACCTGAAGGAGCAGAAGGATCTTGCTCCCGTGGTAGAGGTCTACCGTGGCTATCTGCGCTCTCAGCGGGACATGGCAGAGGCTCTGGAGCTTATGACGGGACAAACAGACCCGGATATGAAGGAGCTGTGTCAGGAGGAATATGCCGCCGCCAAGGAGAACTGCGCCCGTCTGGAGGAGGAGCTGAAGATCCTCCTTCTGCCCAAGGATCCCAATGATGACAAGAGCGTCATTGTGGAGATCCGCGGCGGTGTCGGCGGTGAGGAAAGCGCCCTCTTCGCCCATAGTCTCTTCCGCATGTACCAGCTTTATGCCGCCTCTAAGAATTGGAATGTACAGCTCCTCAACTACTCCGAGACAGAGCTGGGCGGTGTGAAGGAGGCCGACTTTGAGATCCGTGGCAGCGGTGCTTACTCCCGTTTCAAGTTTGAATCCGGGGTTCACCGTGTCCAGCGTGTGCCGGAGACGGAATCCGGCGGCAGAGTCCACACCTCCACCGCAACCGTGGCCGTTCTGCCGGAGATGGAGGAAGCCGACGTAGACATCCGTCCCGAGGATATCGAGATGCAGGTCTATCGCTCCTCCGGCGCCGGCGGTCAGCACATTAACAAGACCTCCTCAGCCGTTCGCCTTCTCCACAAGCCCACAGGCATCGTTGTGGCCTGTCAGGAGGAACGGAGCCAGTTCCAGAACCGAGAGAAATGTATGATGATGCTGTCCTCCAAGCTCTATCAGATCGAGCAGGAACGGATCGAGGCCGCCTACAGCGGAGAGCGCCGTTCCCAGGTGGGTAGCGGTATGCGTAACGAGAAGATCCGCACCTACAACTTCCCCCAGAGCCGTGTTACCGATCACCGCATCGGTCTGACCCTCTATAAGATCGACTCTATCATGAACGGCGATCTGGACGAGATCATTGATGCCCTGATCGCCGCAGACCAAGCGGAAAAACTGAGAGAAAGCGGTGAATAACTTAGCCATGAAAACACAAATGCTCCGAGGAGACAGCCGTGAGGATCTTGCCTATGCCGCAGGGCTGATCCGTCGGGGAGAATTGGTGGGCATTCCCACAGAAACCGTCTATGGCTTAGGCGCCAACGGTCTGGATGAGACAGCCGTTGACCGCATTTATGAGGCCAAGGGCAGACCCAAGGACAATCCCTTCATTCTCCACATCGCAGAGCCGAAGGATATGGAACACATCTGCCACAGCATCCCGGACAGCGCATGGCGTCTGGCAGAAGCCTATTGGCCCGGCCCCTTGACCATGATCCTTCCCGTAAAGGACTGTGTTCCCAAGCGTACCACCGCAGGCCTCAGCACTGTCGGTGTCCGCTGTCCTGCCCACGAGGCTACACGGACACTGATCCGTCTGGCCGGTGTTCCCATAGCCGCCCCCTCTGCCAACATTTCCGGCAAGCCCTCTACCACCACCGCAGAGCATGTCCTCCACGACATGGAGGGAAAGATCGCCGCCATCATTGACGGCGGCCCCTGCGAGGTGGGGGTAGAATCTACCATCATCGATCTGACCTCCGAAGTCCCCCGACTTCTCCGTCCCGGTGGCATCACCCCGGAGGAGCTGGTCGCTCTCTTAGGGGAGCTGGAGGTCGACCCGGCGGTATTGGGAGAGCTTCCCCCGGATGCCATCGCAAGAGCTCCGGGCATGAAATACATCCACTACTCCCCTGCCGCAGAGGTCATCATTGTAGACGGCACTGACCAAGAAGCCGCCGCCTATATCCGCAAGCACATCCGCCCCTCCGATGCAGTGCTTTGCTTCCAAGAGGAGCTTCCCCTATATGAGAATTGCAAGCCCACCGCCTACGGCAGCAGAGCTGACAACCGCTCTCTGGCAACGGGACTTTTCTCCGCTCTCCGTGATCTGGACAGACCGGAGATCCGTACCGTCTATGCCCGCTGTCCCCAAGGCGGCGGTGTAGCCTATGCTGTGGGAAACCGATTGAAAAAGGCCGCCGGCTTCCACATCGTCGATCCTACGGAGGAAGAAGCGTGAAGGTTTTAGGAATCACCGGCGGCTCTGGCTGTGGAAAGACTACCCTCCTCCAAGCCGCCGAGGAATTGGGCTTCCGCTGTATCGATTGCGATGCCCTGTACCATGAGCTATTGCGGAGTAACAGCGCCATGCTGGCAGAGCTTAAAGCACAGTTCCCTACAGCCTTTTCCTCTGAGGAATTGGACAGAAAGGCTCTGGGCAACATCGTCTTTCAGGACGAAGCACAACTGCAAGTTCTCAACAGCATCACCCACCGCTATGTGAAGCAGGAGGTTCTGCACCAAATCCAAGGAGCAAACTATGCCGCCATTGATGCCTTCGCCCTCTTTGAAAGCGGCTTAGCCCAACTTTGCGATACCACCGTTGCCGTCACCGCCCCGGAGGAGATCCGGGTACAGCGGCTGGTCAAACGGGACAGTATTTCCCCGGATTACGCCCTGTTGCGGATCCGCGCACAAAAAAGCTGTGAGGAATTTTCCGCCATGGCTGATCATCGTCTTGACTCCCATAGGGATCTGGATAATTTTAAACAAATATGTAAAAATTTTTTAAAAGGAGTTTTTCACATGGAAGAAAAGAAATTCGAAGAACAGCGCAAGTCCCTTCTGAATGCCCCCAAGAACGGCTATGACCGTATCAGTGCTGAGGATCTGGCCGCTATGGAGCCCTATTGCAAGGAATACATGGACTTCATCTCCACCTGCAAGATCGAGAGAGAAGCTGTGGATTGGACCATCGCAGAGGCTGAGAAGCACGGCTTCAAGCCCCTGGTTCCCGGCATGGAGCTGAAGCCCGGCGACCGTGTTTACGGCAACAACCACAAGAAGGCCGTGATCTTCGCTGTCATCGGTGAGCAGTCCATGAACGAAGGCACTCACATCTGCGCCTCCCACATCGACTCCCCCCGTCTGGATCTGAAGCCCAACCCCCTGTACGAGGAGTCTGAGATGTCCTACTTCAAGACCCACTACTACGGCGGCATCAAGAAGTACCAGTGGACCACCACTCCCCTGGCTCTCCACGGTGTCGTGGTCAAGAAGGACGGCAGTGTCATCAAGGTCACCGTTGGCGAAGATCCCACCGATCCCATCTTCTGCATCACCGACCTTCTGGTACACCTGTCTGCCGACCAGATGAGAAAGACCATGGCTGACGGCATCACCGGTGAGAACCTGAACATCCTCCTGGGCTCCAAGCCCCTGGCAGAGGACGAGGGTGCAGACCGCATCAAGTTCGCCACCATGCTGCTGCTGAACGAGAAGTACGGCCTCATCGAGGAGGATTTCCTCACCGCCGAGCTGACTATGGTTCCCGCAGGCCCTGCCCGTGAGGTTGGCTTCGACCGTAGCCTCATTGCCGCCTACGGCCATGATGACAGAGTCTGTGCTTTCGCTTCCTTCAAGCCCCTCTTAGAGCTGGGCGTACCTGCCAAGACCGCTGTCTGTGTTCTGGCTGATAAGGAAGAAGTGGGCTCTAACGGCATCTCCGGCATGCAGAGCGACTACTTTGAGACCTTCATGGCAGACCTCTGTGAGGCTACCGGTGCTACCCTGCGCCGTTGCTTTGAGAATTCCTTCTGCCTCTCCGCTGACGTCAGCAACGCTTTCGATCCCCTGTACGCAGAGACCTGTGACCGCCGTAACAACACCCGTATCAACTACGGCACCGGCATCTTCAAGTACACCGGCTCCCGTGGCAAGTCCGGCTCCTCCGATGCCGCGGCAGAGGTCATGGGCTATGTCCGCGCCCTCTTCGCCAAGAACGACGTCATCTGGCAGACCGGCGAGCTGGGCAAGGTCGACCAGGGCGGCGGCGGCACTGTTGCCTGCTACATGGCAAACCGCAACATCGAGACCGTAGATGCAGGCGTTCCCGTCCTGTCCATGCACGCTCCCATGGAGTTGGTCTCCAAGCTGGACACCTACATGACCTTTAAGGGCATGAAGGTCTTCTACGAGGATAGATAATGGTTTTATAATAAATGTTGGGGTCAGGCGCATCGCCTGACCCCAATTTTCATGATAGTGTTTGCTTACTTATACACCGGTCATGGCCTCC
>JAFOZC010000082.1 GCA_017391305.1 Oscillospiraceae bacterium
GAAACGGTGTCCTTTTGCTTCCAGCGCCTCCACGGCAGACAGGAAACGGCTGAGCTGGAGCTCGTCGGAGGGACGGTCCTTCAGAGCCAGATGAGAGTAGATCCCCTCAGCATAGATGCCGGGAGTCTCTAAAATTTCTAACAGCTCCCCTATATTATCGCTACCCAGACGGTTGAAGCCGCTTTCCACCTTCAGGTGGACGGTGGCTTTTTTCTTCTGCTCCAAGGCGGCTTGCCCCAGAAGCTTGGCCTGATGGGGTGTGAATACAGTCAGGGTAATGTTGTTCTCCACGGCAAGAAGCAACAGGCGATCCGGAGTATAGCCCAGAACGAACAAGGGAGCCTCCGGGAGAGCCTGCCGCAGGGGAAGAGCCTCCTCTATCCGCGCCACTGCCAAGTAGGTCGCACCGTGTGCCAAAAGCGTGGGGGCAATGGCCACCGCACCGTGACCGTAGCCGTTGGCCTTCACCACTGCCATAACCGAGGTTTTCTCCCCCACCAAAGCACGGAAGCGGTCTAAATTCTCTCCCAATCTTTTGAGAGAAACTCGGATCACGGTATCCCCGGCGATCATAAGGGAGCCTCCCCCAAGGCTTCGATAGCGGCGGAAAGCATGGCAAGACCTGTGAGCATACAATCCTCATGAGGTGCAAAAACCCCACTGTGAAGCGCCTGATTTTCCTGACCGGGGCCCAGCGTGCCAATGCTGAAGTAGCAACCCTTTGCGGCATTGGCAAAGTAGGCAAAGTCATCTGCGCCCATGCTGGGAACATCCCGAACGAAGACCTTTTCCGCCCCCAACAGTGCGGTAGCCTCCCGAACCATCCGTGCTGTAAGCTCCCGATCATTGACCAAGGCGGGGTAATCATCCACCAGCTTCACCACAGCTTCGGCACCGTAGGCCGAAGCAATGGCGGTTGCGGTTTGGGTAACCAAGGCCTTCACCTCTTTGGCAGTTTCCATATCCAGAACACGGATCGTGCCTTTCATGGTGACCTCTTCCGCTACGATGTTCCGACCTGTGCCTCCTTGGATCGAGCCCACGGTCACCACCACCGGCTCTGTGGGAGCAGTACGGCGGCTGTCCACGGTTTGCAGGGCGGAAATAATATTTGCGGCTACCACAATGGCATCCACCCCTTTTTCGGGATGGGCGCCGTGACAGCCCTTGCCACGGACAGTAATATCCATCTCAATAACAGCGGCATTCATTTTCCCCGGCTGGAAGGACAGTGTTCCCACAGGGATATTGGGGGATACATGAACCCCCAGCACCCCATCGACAGCAGGGTCTTCCATACAGCCCTCTCGGATCATCTGCTCCGCACCGCCTACGGTCTCCTCCGCAGGCTGGAAGAAGAGCTTCACGGCACAGCCCAGCTTTTCCTCCCTTGCCTTGCACAGCTCCGCAGTCCCTAAGAGTAGCGCAGTGTGGATATCGTGTCCGCAGGCATGCATGACACCGGGATTTTGGGAAGCATAGGGCAGACCCGTCTTCTCCTCAATGGGCAGGGCATCCATGTCTCCCCGAATGCCGATGGCTCTGCTACCCTTGCCGACAGTGGCGGTGATGCCGCCGTTGCCGTGGATGCGGTAGGATACCCCCAGCTCCTGCAAACGGCGGAGGATCAAGGCTTGGGTGCGCTGTTCCTGTTGGGACAGCTCCGGGTAACGGTGCAGCTCCCGACGAAGGGCAACTGTCTGTTCGAATACAGCCTTTGCGGCGGCAAAATGCTCTTTCACAGAGAATCACTCCTCACGCTTGCCGTTAATAAAGACAGCAGTGGTTTTGGTAAGGTAATGGAAGGGATGTCCGCTGTATACCACGATATCTGCATCCTTCCCCATAGCAATCGAGCCAATACGGTCATCCACGCCGGCAACCTTGGCGGCATTGATGGTAATCGCACGGAAGGCTTCCTCCTCCGGCAGACCTTCCCGAACGGTCAGGGAGGTCAAATAAGGCAGCTGCCATAGAGCGATCACATCATGGTCGGTGCAAATGGCAAATTCCACACCGGCGGCATGGAGATCCGCAGCCATAGCCAAAGTACCGCCTACAGTTTCCGGCTTCCCGGCAGGGCCGATGCAGGGTCCGATAATGGGCATGGTGCCGGATTGGGCGATCTCCGGGATCACACGGGAGCCAAGGGTGGTATGGACGGTGGAAACCTGCAGATCAAACTCTCTGCCGATCCGCAGAGCGGTCAGGATATCGTCTGCCCGATGGGCATGGATATGGGCAGGGATCTCCTTCTTGAGCAGAGGGATCAGCGCCTCCATTTCGGGATCATAGACATCCTCGCCCTTTTCTTTCCTGGCGAGATAACGCTGTGCATTGGTCAGGGTCTTGCGGAATACGGCGGCAACACCCATACGGGTCATGGGCGTGCGACCCTTGTTTTCTCCGAAATTCCGCTTGGGATTTTCGCCGGTGGCACACTTTATAGCGCAGGGCGCCTTGACCACCATGCGTTCGGCATTGGTTTCGGTGCAGAGCTTCATAACAGCGCACTGTCCGCCAATGACATTGGTACTGCCGGGGCAGACAACGGCCGCAGTCACACCTGCCTGCCGTGCCTTGGGGATGGCAATGTCAAAGGGGTTGAAGCCGTCTACCACAGACATATCCGGGGTGACGGGGTTGGTTGTCTCGTTACAATCCTCTCCCTCCCAACGCAGTCCCTCTTCGGAAATGCCGATGTGGGTATGAGCATCGATGAAGCCGGGCATGATATAGCCCCCCTTGGCATCCAGCACCTCTCCCTCATAAGCGGGAGCCTGTGCCATATCCCCAAAGCCGGTGATCACACCGTTCTCAAAATCAACATAGC
>JAFOZC010000083.1 GCA_017391305.1 Oscillospiraceae bacterium
GGCTCACTGCACCGATTCTATCTATGGGCTACCCATATAACAACCGCACCGATCCCACCATACGAAACTGCATTCCTGCACGAACTGTCTGCACATCCCTCTCCCCCTCCCTTCGGGAGGTACCTCTCCCGGAGGGAGAGGCAAGGGCTGTGTGGAAACTTAAAGCATCACCATAAACCGAAGTTTGCACTGCTTTCTTTTTCCATAGCTTCTCCCGGTTTCTCCATATTATTCGTACTCATAGTCCGCCGTTTTTCCGAATATACTCTGACAGCAGAAGAATAAGAGGTGGATGAATGGAACAGTATATGAACCAAATCACTTTGATCGGCAATCCCGGCTCCGGGCCGGTCTATTCTCACAGCAATCACGGCAGGGATTTTTACACCTTCCCCTTAGAGGTGCGCCGCCTGTCCGGGACAGTGGATCGGCTTCCCATTCTTGTGGCACGGGAGCTGTTGGAGCAAACGGAAATTACCGAAGGCGATGCCCTGTGTGTGACCGGACAGATCCGCTCCCACAACAACCGCAAGCCCGGAGGCAGACGGCTCATCGTATCCGTCCTTGCAGAGAGCTTGGAGCTGACAGAGCTGCCCCACGACAATCGGGTGTGCTTGCAGGGCTCTCTTTGCAAGGAGCCGGTATACCGCCGCACCCCCTTGGGTCGGGAGATCTGTGATGTCATGCTTGCCGTCAGCCGCAGCTACGGCAGAGCGGATTACCTGCCCTGTATCCTTTGGGGCAACCATGCAAGGCTGGCCGCCTCCTACCCTGTGGGTACAGCCCTCCTTCTCACAGGCAGACTGCAAAGTCGGGAATACATAAAGCTCACAGAGGGAGGCAGTGAGTCCCGTACCACCTACGAGATCTCCGTCATTACCGCCGAGGTACAGGGGGAAGAGGTATAAGAAGACCGCCGTATGTTCCATCCCCGGAGGGAGCATACGGCGGTCTGCGCTATATCTGATTGGATCGTAAAGAAGCCCCACAGGGCATAGGCGGTCTATACTCTTGCGTGTCCTCGGGCGCAGATCTGCTCTGCCACTCTATCCACATAGCCTTGACACCGCTCCCGATCCCGAGCCTCCACCATAATACGGATCACAGGCTCTGTGCCGGATCGCCGTACCAGAATGCGGCCGCTGTCTCCCAGCTCCCGTGCTACCTCCTCGATCACCTCACGGATCACAGGATCCTCCATAGTCTCCTCCTGAGAGCCGACCCGAATATTTTTGAGGATCTGAGGATAAAGCTCCATACCCCGACAAAGCTCACCGAGAGATTTTTTCTTCCCCAGCATGACCTCCATTATTTTCAGGCTGGTCAGGATGCCGTCTCCGGTGGTAGCATACTGCTGGATGATCACATGACCCGACTGCTCTCCCCCAAGGCGGCAAGCATTCCGCACCATGTAATCATAGACATATTTGTCCCCAACAGGGGTCTTGGCATAGGCGATGTCCTCTCTCTCCAGAGCCTTATACAGGCCGAAATTGGACATTACCGTAGTGACCACCGTATTGTTGTCCAATTGCCCCCGTTCCTTCATATATTTCCCGAGAATATACAGGATGTGGTCGCCCGTCACCACCCTGCCCTTTTCGTCCACACAAAGACAGCGGTCTGCATCTCCGTCATAAGCAAAGCCCACATCCAGCCTCTGCTCCCTTACCAGCTTCTGCAAGGCCTCTATGTGGGTAGAGCCTGCATCTTTGTTAATATTCAGTCCGTCCGGCTCTCCGTGGATCACATAGGTTTTCGCCCCAAGGGCCTCAAAAACCGCTCCGGCAATATTCCACGCCCCGCCGTTGGCACAATCCAGTCCTATCCGCATACCTCGGAAGGAATAGGGTGCAAGGCTGATCAAATAGCCCATATAGCGGTTTCTGCCGGCAATGTGATCCACCGTTCTGCCGATCCTCTCCCTTAGGGCAAAGGGAAGCTCATTCTCTTTCACCCCAAACAGCTCCAAGTTCCCATCCAGATAGCTCTCGATATAGGAAAGGGTCTGCTCATCCATTTTCTCCCCCCGATCATTCAGGAGCTTGATGCCGTTGTCGTAATAGGGGTTGTGGCTGGCAGAGATCATGACACCACAGTCAAATTCTTCGGTTTTTGTAACATAAGCCACGGAAGGAGTCGTCGTCACATGGAGCAAATAGGCATCTGCCCCTGAGGCAGTGATCCCGGCGGCCAAGGCATATTCAAACATATAGGAGGATCGTCTGGTGTCCTTTCCAATAACGATCCTTGCAGGCACTGAGTTCCCGGAATGCTTCCTGCTGTAATACCAGCCAAGGAAGCGCCCGACCTTATAGGCGTGATCCGCAGTCAGCGTCACATTGGCCTCCCCTCGGAAGCCGTCAGTTCCAAAATATTTTCCCATAACTCCTGTCATCCTTCCTGTTCGGAAAATCCGATTTCCTCTTTGGGGATCACCCTGCCCTGCCCCTTATAAATGCTGTTGGCAGGGATGACCCCACGGACAGAGGACAGGGGATAGATGCTTGAAGCTCTTCCGATCACCGTACCGGGATTCAGTACCCCGTTACATGATGTCGCTAATCGGAACAGGCATCTTATAAAGGAACTTGGCACCGTCGAAATTAAGAATATCAACATCGACAATAGACTTGGTATTCACGTCATAGGATAC
>JAFOZC010000084.1 GCA_017391305.1 Oscillospiraceae bacterium
GCAGATTTCCTTTACCCCTGCTCATGTGATGTATTATGAGACGGACTTCGCTCCCAATATCTTCACCCTGACCCAAGCAGGTGACTTTAAGGACAGCTATGGGAGGACGGAAGCTGTGTATCCGGAATGGACCCGTATCGATGACGAGATCGGTTCCGCCGATCCCTATCAGGACTATGAGCGGCTCAACGGCACCGTCTATCACACGGATATCGATCCGGAGTATATCCCTGCAGAAGCCTTCTTCGTAGACTTCGACGGTGAAGGCTACGAGCGCCGCTATCGGGATAATCCCCAGTACAGCGGGATCGACTTTGACAAGGCTAACGCATGGTATTCCCACAATGGGTATAACTCCAATTATAACAAGCACACTTTAAATGCTGCCGAAGGAACTATGGAATTGACCAATATCAAGTCACATAATGACAAAGGTCCTTTGGGTGCATGGATCCAGACCATCATCCCCACCCAAAAGATCGGTAGCAATGCCCTCCGTCTCCATGGGGGGCAAGGGTATTTTGCCCAAATCCGCTTTAGGGTAGAGAACTGTGATTTCTATGGAAATGAAGGTAACATTTCCCTATTCTTCTCTAACAGCAAGGATGTCGAGGAGAATAACGAGGGAGATGTAGCAAAGGAAGAGCGCCGTGTACGGCTGGGGCTTTCCCATAAAGAGGTCCTCAAAGGCAACTATATGACCGTAAAGATCCCTCTGGATGGCACTTATTTTTCGAAGTCTGAAGAAATCGACATCCTTCGTGTGTATATTGCAGGCTATACAGGTCTCTACAATAACAACCCTGATGCAAAAATCACCATCGACTACATCTATATCGGACCGGAACTGGGCATGGAGGACGATATTTACGGCAACTATATGTTCGTAGGCTTTGATAACACCCCGGAGATTCCCCTCCGCTACAGTAGCTCTATCTACGGAACCGACAGCAGATTCAATACTGCCTACAGACCCCTTGATACAGCCGATGCCTGGGCATCCAGTACAGCCGGTTCAACCATCCAGATCAAAAAAGGCCTGGAAGGGGATGCCAATAATGGTTATATCTACTTTGAGGATAAGCTGGATGATTCAAAGCTCGATGCGAACGCAACTAAGAATTATAGCTACATCCATGCAGGAACCATAGCCACCGGCAATGGGGTCTATAATTATCCCATCAACTACACCCCCACCTGCAACGATTTCTGTCAGATCCGCATCAAAATCGAAAACGGTGGCATTGTGCCCCAGCAGGTTCTGGGCTTGGGTATAGAGTACTCCAAGGGAAATATCTGTGGCAAGGCAAATTTGGATACAAGCTATCTGGACGGTAACTTCCATACTATCACATTCCCCTTAGATGCACCTTACTGGAAAAAGTACTGGATCGAAAATAAAGCAAAGCTCAATTGGCTCCACCCGGTGGTATATAATCTCCAGGCGAAGAATGGGGCAACGACCGGTGCCAAGATCACCATAGACTATATTTTCATTGGACCGGAGCATATGCTGGACCGTGTCAGTCAGCATGTGAAACCCGGAGTAGAACAAGTCAATCATCTGTTCTTCGATTTCAACAACAATGATGCTGCCAAGGTTCGTTATACCTACCCCATCTACGGCAGTACCGCAACCAACTACGATCTCCAACAAAATTGGAGCGTGGATGCCGATAGTAAAATTGATAGCGTAGGTAGCGGTGTCATTACCTTTAGTGACAAGGATGCAACCAAAACCTTCAACTACATCCACAGTGCCGCAAATTTCTGGAATACCCCCCTTGCTTTTACACCGGGGAAGAACGACTACCTCCGCATCCGTATGAAGATCGACAAAGGGACTTCCGGAACTGCCCTCAATGAGAAAATATCGGTGGCTCTGGAGAATTTTGAGGGCGAAAACTTCTTCAGTTACGGAATAAAGGATGACTATTCCTTTGCAGAGTATGCAGACGGGAAATATCATATTTTCACTGTGCCCCTGAATACGGAGACCTATCTGAAGGAGGATGTCCTAACAGCGGTTCGTCCGGTGATCAAGGGCACTCAGAACTGTACCTTTACCGTAGATTACATCTATGTAGGCCCTCTAACCGAGGGCAACCCCTCTGCACCAAGCCTCTACTTCGGCTTCGGCGACCGTGGCTCCGGCCATTGGAACACAGACCGTCTCCGCTACGACAGCGATACCTACGGGTTCCTCAACTACGATACAAACCGTTGGCTTTCCGAATCTGAGTCGGTAACATCCAGCCTTACACAGAACATCTATGGTTGGAAAACCGCAGGCAACGAGAATCGGGGCAATCCTGTGGATGCAGCAATCAAGGATTATGTTCCTCCCTTCCCTCCCACAGAGAATGTCTCTTATCCCAATGTTGCTGTAGCCCCCAAGCCGGATACCGGCAACTTGGAAGTAGTCGTTGAAGCTGCTGCAGGCACGACCGCAGATACCGTTGCCATTCAGACCTATCCTTCGATTTCTTCTCCCAGGTACTATTGGCGTCACTTCATGCAGACACTGAACTACCACCCCGCAGAGGAGAATATCGTGCAGATCCGCTTCCGAACCGAAGGTCTGACCATTAAGGAAAACTTTGCAGTAAAGCTCATGTACCTGCCCACAGGTGCAAGTGCCTTCTGCACCTCCGCTCCCCTCAAGTTAGCTCCTCAGATGCCCTTGAATCCCGAGGAGGACTATGTGATCATGACCGCCCAATTAGACGACAGCTTTGATAACGCTCCCGCAATCGAGAGACTGCGTCTGGTGTTTGAGGGTGTGACCGCTGAAAA
>JAFOZC010000085.1 GCA_017391305.1 Oscillospiraceae bacterium
AAGGCACATTGGCGGATGAAATTGCAGATCCAATCCTTGGTATAATACTTTCTGCCACAGTCCAGCATGACCACACGCTCGGCACTGTCCGGCTGATCTGTCAGTGTGCAGGCTACCAATGTCATGCTGTCGTTACTGCGGAGCATCTTGATGACCATGAAGCCACCGTACATGAGACCTCTCTTGCCTCCTGCGGTGATGCGGATACCGTCCTTGGTCACATGGATCTTATAGGCCTCCTCCCCCAGCTCTTCGGGGGCAAGCTCTAAGAGGATGGCATTACTTCCGCACTGCTCCTGTGTGCCGTAGAGAACCTCCAGAGGCTTTTCGGTCGGAAGCCCTGCTCCCGCAAGCTGGGTGCTGAGGAAGACCGCCATTTGGGCGCAATCCTCCTGCTCACTTCCTGCCAGAGCAAAAATTTCTGTATTTCTGTTCAAACGGAAGCTTCCCTCTTCCTCCCCATAGCTGTCTACCAGCATAGGAAGGGCGCTGTGATTGCTACCCTGTCTGCAAGCAAGAACAAACACCAGAGCGCCGACCAGAAGGAGAAGCCCAAGTCCAAGGAGGTATTTCCCCATTTTCTTCATAAATTACAACTTCCTTTCTTTCCCAAATCCAGTGATTATTATATCATATATTTCCTAAAACTCAAGGAGTTTTCACGGAATCTATTGTAATTTTCCCTAAAAAATGATATAATATAAAAAATTTCCTCCCCGATGTCACGGGGACAGTTCCAAAGGAGTGAGCTGCTGTGATCCCCATCCCATATAAACAGCCTCTGTCCGCCTCTCAGGGACAGGAACTTCTTTCCCTACAGTGCCACAGCCGTTTGGCTCTTTACCCTGCCTCGACCCCTCTGAGCTGTTGGTCCAAAACAGTATCCTCCCTTTCCAACACCAACGGCGGTGAGATCTATCTGGGTATCGACCCCTCCGACGCACAGGCCCCTTGTTTCTCCCTCTTCCCTACGGAAGAGAGCCTGATCCCTGTACTCAAAGCCCTTCGGGAGCTTCTGCCCCTATCCCACCTGTATTCCCTGACCCTCTATGCCCCGGAGGGAGAGACAGGCTTCCTGCTCCATATTTTCCTCTGTCCCTCCCGTGGACTTTTGGATGCGGAGGATGGGAAGGTTTATTTCCGCTCCAATACCCAGGATATCCCCTGTGACGATCCCCAAAGTCTTCGGGATCTGGGCAGACGGAAGGGCATCGTATCCTATGAAGATGAGCTGAGCCCCTATACTCTGGAGGATCTGCTCCCCTCCCAAACCCTTCAGGACTTCCTGTCCCAATTACAGCCTCCCAGAGATCCCTATGACTTCTTCCGCTCCCACTGCTTGATGAATTCTTACACTCAGCTCCGCAATGCCGCCATCTTGCTCTTTGCAGATGAGCCCCAGGCCATGCTCCCCCATCGTTGCGGTATCCGTATCCTGCGCTATCACAGTGACGAGTATAAGGAAAATCGGGACGATTTTTCCGAGGAAGCCTCCATACTCTTAGAAGGCCCTTTGTACAAGCTGATCCCCAAGGCGGTGCAGACCGTTCGGCAGATCCTGTCCGAGGGGGAGATCATAGGCCCTCAGGGTGCAAGCCCCGTGGACTATCCCCAGACCGCCTTACATGAGCTCATTACCAATGCGGTTCTCCACAGAGATTACAGCATTGCGGCAGATATGCAGATCCGTATTTTCACCAACCGTCTGGAGATCGAGAGTCCCGGCTCCCTGTTAGTCCGTGGCTTTGACCTGCCCAGGGGCTGTCAGCAACGGGTGCGGAATCCCCGTCTCGTGAGCCTGATGTCCAAATTCCCTCAAGCTCCCAACCATGATCTTGGCAGAGGCCTTCGGCAGGCCTTTCGAGCCATGCGGGATGCTGGACTCCAGAGCCCCAATATCCGTCAGGGAGAGGACAGTGTGATCCATATCCTCCGTCATGAGCGTTTGGCAGATGCACAGAGCCTTGTTCTGGACTATCTGACCCGACACAGCAGTATCAACAATTCCATCGCCCGTGAGCTCACTGGGATCTCCGATGCCAATAAGATGAAGGGAGTCTTTATCCAGTTGAAGGAAAAGGGTCTCTTGGAGATCGTCCCCGGCACTCGAAGCACCTCCACCCTGTGGCGAAAGGTCTCCGACACAGAAGCAGAGGAAATCGACCAGATCTCCCTGTTCTGAGCATAAAACATACAGAAAGGATCCGAACAACACATGAAAGCTTGTAAACAATGCGGTTCTCAGCTATTCGGCAATGTCCATTTCTGCCCCAACTGCGGTACTGCCGTAGAAGAGGAGCCCAAGGACAAGAGTGGGAACAGCTTCTCCGATACAGTAGAAAAACTCTGTAATACCCCCGATACCACAGCCCAATTCTCCCAAGAGGATATCAGCGAAAACCGCGGTATTTGCTTCTTCGCCTATCTGTCTATTCTGGTGCTGATCCCCCTGTTTGCCAATCCTAAGTCCAAATATGCCCGATTCCACAGCAATCAGGGCTTGATCCTCTTCCTCTGCAGTGCTGTGCTGTCCCTTGCCCAAGCTGTGGTCTCCGTACTGAGCAAGCTAGCGTTTTCCCTCTTCGGCATTTTCGGTGCTGTTATCACCATTCTCCAGTTATGTCTCACTGCCCTTGCCATTATCGGCCTTGTGAACGTCTACCGCAATCGTGCCAAGGAGCTGCCCCTCATCGGCAGTATCCGCCTGCTGAAGTAATTCCATATATACAAATCGGGAATCCGCCAAATCACGGATTCCCGATTTTTTATACTGATTTCTAACAGAACGGAATATCAGTTCCCAGCCTCCGCCTGAGCCAAATAGCAACGGGCGATGAGCTGTTCCTTGCGATTCTGTACCAGAATGCTCCCACCGGCAAAAAGGCTCATGGCTAAGATGATGCCCAGTGCCATGCAGTAACGGTTCCAGATCCCCTCCACAAGAGCAAAGCCGAAATCGCTGATGAGGTAGGCACCGATGATCACAATGACAGCCAGCACCATAGCACAGCGGCTGAGAAGCAAGGCCCTTCTGAAGCCTGAGTAGAGCTTTGGTTCCAAAGCTCCCCCTATTCCCTGGCTGAGAAACTGCGCACAGCGCTCCTTGTTCTCTTCCTCCTGCTCCATGACCCAACGGCTGAGAGCCTTACGGCTATTCCTATCTCTCTGTGCTAAAACGCTCTTCAGCTCTTCTGCGGTCATCGGAACTGCACCTCCATATTCTTCAGATACATGGGGTTCACATTCAGGGTCACCTTCTGCCCCACTTGGCAATCCAGACCCGTCACATCCACCGCACAGTGGAGAGAGCCTACCGCCCCCACTACAGGGCAGGACTTTCCTCCGATCCGCACCGTGGTAACAGGGCGCTTCAGGAGATTTCTCAGCTCCTGTACCATGCCCCTGATACAGTCAATGGCTCTGGATCGGTCAGGCTGTCCCACCACACGCAGGCCATGTACTCTGCCCACGGGGATAATGGCAAGGGTGCTTTCCCTCTTGGCTCGCCACACAGAGCCATAACCGGTGCTGTGACCCTTGGGCAAATGTCTCAGCTCCTCGATACAGCTCTCAACCATGCCCAGAGGACGGAGCTCTGTGGCAAAGGGCATCCTTCCCAGAAGGGCAGAGCCCAAACGGACAGCATCTAAATGCATCGTAGGATGCCGCAGGAAGGCAGAGGAATTGCAACAATGTACACAGCCAAGGTCACAGCCGGCCTCTTTCAGATACTTGACCAGATCCATAAATTCCTCAAACTGTGCCTTGGTTGTCTTATCGTCACAGAAGGCACAGGGGAAATGGGTATAGATCCCGCAGATCTGCAGATCACCGCTGTCTCGGCAGATGCGGAGCAGTTCTTCCCCTTCGGAAGGAAGGAAGCCGTAACGTCCCATGCCCACATCTACCTTCAGGTGAACACGGACAGGAAGCTCGGTAGCCTCGCAGATCCGCTGTGCCGCCCGGGAAGAGCCTACCGTCAGGATCACCTTCTCTTGGGCAAGCTCTCGGATCTCCGCAGGATCACAAAGCTGACGGAGCATCAGGATCTGACAGTCTTCGGTCAGAACCTGTCTCAGCTCCCGTGCCTCGGAAAGCTCCGTGACACAGAAATTTCTGATACCAAGGGCCTCCAATTCTTTCGCAAAAGCCCCTGCCCCCAAGCCGTAGCCATTGGCCTTCACCACAGCCCAAATATCTGTCTTCCCCGCCTTTGTCCGAAGGAAGCCAACATTAAACGCCAGATCCTCTCGGCTGATCACATAGGTGTTCATTCTATCACCCCTTGCGGTTCTTCAGACGGTAGAGCTTTGCGGCAAGGGCGCGGTACATCAGACTACCCTTCTCTGCGGCGAAATACACGAGCTTGTTCTGTACATAGTCAAACTCACCAACAAATTCCGTAAAGTCTCCGCCGAAGCCCTTCTTAAAGCGGTACAGGCCGTAATGAGGATTGTCCTCAGACAGATCCCCGGAAACACCGCGGAAGTCATAGACTCGGCTGTTATTCTCAACGGCCCACTGCATCATGGACCACTGCAGGAGATAGTTGGGCATCAAATTCCGATGCTCGTTGGAGCTGGCGCCATAGAGATACCATACCTTATCACCGTACAGAATGGCAAGAGTGCCGGCAATGGGCTGACCCTCATGGAAGGCCATATACAGACGGCACTTCTCTCCCAGATTATCCAGCATCGCCGCAAAATACTCAGGGGGACGGGTGGCAAAGTTGTCACGCAGGCCGGTCTCCACCATGATACGGGTGAATTCTCCCACCATTTCCTTGCCGCAGAGACGGATCTCCACGCCCTTCTTGGTGGCTAAGCGGATATTGTAGCGCCACTTCTGGTGGAAGCTTGCCATAAGCTCCTCTTCATTGCGGCCGTTGAGATAGAGGCGGAACACATAACGGGGCTGAATGGCCTCAAAGTTCTTGCCCTTATCCTTGGTACGGAAGCCGTGGGTCTCCAGCATTTTCACAAAATCGGTATTGTCGGAGGGTACATCGGGATCCATCTTGATGACATAAGCCTTCTCCTGCTTCGCCAGATCCTTGGCGGCCTTCATCAGCTCCGCAAAGGTCACGGTATCGTTCAAATCGCACACAGGGCCACGGCAGGCATACATCATATTCCTGCGGACAATGGGCATCCTGCGGATCAGGAAGGAAACGGCACCCTTGATCTTCCCGTCCTCCCCACGGCACACAATGGCCTTCCACCGCCACGCCGGCTTCTGCTTGGCCCACAGAGAGGATTGGGCAAAATGCCCCTCGGGATGACTCTCCAAAAATGCCTCAAATTCCGGAATCATTTCCTTGGTAACAAGTTCTGTCATATCTCTAAACTCCAAATCAAGTATTTTTTCATTGCTAACTATCCTGTATCATACCATAGAATTCCTGATTTTTCAATCCTTTATGCCCAATTTCATAAATTCCCCTTGTTTCACCGAAGGAATTCTCTCTATGGGAGAGCTTGAGCCATAAGGAGGCTTTGCGATAGGGGCGGAGGATAAAAAAACACCTTTTGCCGAAGCAAAAGGTGTTTTTCCCAATGGTGCGAGTGATGCGACTTGAACGCACACGACTGTTGCCACACGCCCCTCAAACGTGCCTGTCTACCGATTCCAGCACACTCGCATATCCACATTGCTTTGATATTATACACACAAATCTGTGATTTGTCAACACCTTTTTTTCCTCTTGCGAAAATTTATTTTCTCTGCTACAATATAGTCATGGTAAATTATGATTGGAGGACATCCTATGCCACGTTTTTTTGTTGATCCCAAGGAGATCCACCCCTCCTTTATGGTCCTTACGGGAGAAAATGCCGCCCATGCCCGAGTGCTTCGCCTAAAGGACGGAGACGAGGTCACCGTCTGTGACGGAGAAGGAACCGATTATCTTTGCACCGTGTCCGATGTGCAGAAGGATCAGATCAGTCTGGTGGTTCACAGCTCCGACCCCTCCCATGCCGAGGCTTCTGTAAAGGTACGGATCTATATGGCTCTTGCCAAGGGGGATAAGTTTGAGCATGTGATCCAGAAGGCCACGGAGTTGGGTGCTTATGAGATCATCTGCTTCCCCTCTGCCCGTTGTGTGTCCCGTCCCGACGACAAGTCTCTTGGGAAGAAGCTGGATCGCTGGCAGAAGATCGCCGCCTCTGCCGCAGAGCAGTCCCGTCGTGGGCTGATCCCTCAGGTACGCAGTGTCAGCTCCTATGCCGCCGCCCTTCGGGATGCCGCCACGGCAGACCTTGCGGTTTGCTTCTATGAAAATGAAGACAAGCTGACCTTCCGAGCCGCCATTGAGGAAAAGCCCTTCCAAAGCGTCTCCATTCTCACAGGTCCGGAGGGTGGCTTCGAGCTGTCCGAGATCCGAGAGGCGCAAGAGGCAGGGCTGAAGATCTGCACCTTAGGCAGTCGGATCCTCCGCTGTGAAACTGCCCCGCTCTGCGCCCTTTCTGCCGTAATGTATGCCGTAGGAGAGTTCTGAGGAAAAATTTTCGACAAATTTTCCGAAAATTTGCGATTTCTACTTGACGAAATACACATAATATAAGATAATAGATAAATACAGATAAATGAACAAGGGGGACGCACTATGATCGGATTTTATGATTATACCGTCATTCTCACCTATTTAAGCCTGATATCCGCTGTGGGAGGCATTGCCTTGGTCACCAGCGGCCATCCCATTTTAGCCACCTTCTGCCTACTGTTCAGCGGTTTATGCGATATGTTCGACGGCAAAGTCGCACGCAGTAAGAAAAATCGCACTGCGGAAGAGAAGAGCTTCGGCATTCAGATCGACTCTCTGGTGGATGTGGTGGCCTTCGGTGTCCTTCCCGCTGTGATGAATATTGTCCTCTGCGGCCATAGCTGGTATTCCTATATCATCTCTGCCTTCTTCGTTCTGGCAGGTGTGATCCGCCTTGCCTATTATAATGTTACGGAGGAAATGCGACAGCAGAAAACCGACGAGGTTCGCAAGAACTATTGCGGCCTTCCCATTACCACCTCTGCCCTGATTTTTCCCTTCTTCTTCTGCCTCATTTCCTTGTATTGTGTTTGTTATGACCATATTCAGATGTTCTTACAGCTATTCCAGCGCACCTCTTTCCGACTGGGTCTGTGTGTCATCACGCTACTGACCGGTCTTGCTTTCATCACTCCCTTCCGCATCCGCAAGCCCAAGTCCCGTGAGCTGTACTGGTTCCTGGTCTTCGGTGGCGCTATGGCTATTGTGCTTCTGATCGTTTATTGGAAAGTAGTTTTGAAATGAAAAAGCTTCTCCTTCTCATGAATCCCTGCTCCGGGAAGAAGAAGGCCAACCCCCTTCTCCCGGATATTATTTCCATCCTCAATACCGCCGGCTATGAGGTCACGGTCTACGTTACCGCCGCCCGTACCGATGCCACCGGCATCACTGCCCAAAGAGGCGGAGAATTCGATCTCATCGCCTGTATCGGCGGAGACGGCACCTTTAACGAGGTTGTCTGCGGTCTGTGTTCCTTGAACCCTAAGCCTCCGGTGGCCTATATTCCTGCAGGCAGTACCAATGATTTTGCCAGCAGTCTCCAGATCTCCCGAGATATTCTCACCGCCACACGGGATATCACCTTAGGCAAGCCCCATTTGCTGGATATCGGCCTATTTAATGAGCGCTATTTTTCCTACATTGCCTCCTTCGGGGCTTTCACCCGTACCTCCTATGCCACCCCTCAGAGTCTGAAGAATCTGTTGGGTCACACAGCCTACCTTCTGTCCGGCATAAAGGAGATCGCCTCCATCCGTACCCACCACCTGAGGTTTACCACCGCAGAGGGTCAGGTCTATGAGGACGATTACCTCTTCGGTGCTATCAGCAATTCCACCTCCGTTGCCGGCATTCTGACCTTAGATCCCAAGCTGGTGGATATGAATGACGGTCGTTTTGAACTCCTGCTGGTTCGCAAGCCTCACAGCCCCCTGGAGCTCAGTGATTGCATCCTGTCCCTGAAGACACAGGACTACCACAGCCCCATGCTCACCTTAATTTCCACCCCCTCTGTGGAGATCGAAGCTCCTGAGGATATGGACTGGACCTTAGACGGGGAGCACGAGCCCGGCAGACCCCATTGCAGTGTTCGCAACCTCCACAGCTCTGTGGAGATCATCCTGAATTCCTGAATTGCAAAACAGCCTCCCAAGGAGCCATCTGCCCATGGGAGGTTCTGTTATTACAAATCCTATACACAGGAGGAAGCTATGAGAACCATTTGTAAAAGACTCCGCAGAGGAGAGGATCTGCTCCTAAGCATCCGCAACTTGGCAAAGGAGCATCACATCCCTGCCGCAGTGGTGCTCTCTGCCGTAGGCTGTCTGTCCCGGGGTCGGGTCAGAGATGCAAGCGGTGTGAACAAGCAGGAGATCCCGGAGCACTGCGAGATCCTGAGTCTCAACGGCACTGTCAGCGAAGACCGCTGTCATCTCCACATTGCCCTTTCCAAAGAAGATCTATCCGTAGTAGGTGGTCATCTGGTAGAGGGCTGTATCATCAATACCACCTGCGAGCTTGTTCTCGGTCTCTGCGAGGGCTGGCAGATCCATCGGGAATTTGACCGAGAAACCGGCTATGAGGAACTGATTTTTAAGGAGTGCGAAAGATGAAAAACACCACCCTCTGCTATATCGAAAAAGACGGCTGCTATCTGCTTCTCCACCGTATCAAAAAGGAAAATGACCTGAACAAAGACAAATGGATCGGCATCGGCGGCAAATTTGAAGAGAACGAAAGCCCGGAAGAATGCCTCCTCCGTGAAGTCAAAGAAGAAACCGGTCTGACGCTCTTAGACTACCGCTACTGCGGTATCGTCACCTTTGTCTCTGATCTGTGGGAGGGGGAATATATGCACCTCTACCATGCCACAGACTTCACAGGCGATCTCATCGACTGCGATGAGGGCAAGCTGGAATGGGTAGACAAGGCCTTCTTTGCAAGCCTCCCCCAATGGGAGGGAGACAAAATCTTCCTAAAGCTCATGGAAGACCGTGTTCCCTTCTTCTCCCTGAAGCTTTCCTACCAAGGAGACAGGCTCATCTATAAAGCCCTAAACGGAGCTCCCTTCTGATTCTGCTTTTATGAACGGCCGAGAGAGCCTCTGTCTCCTGCAAAATCGCCCCCTTGCAGAGGGCTTTCACTGCCCTCCCGTCACCCTCCCGATCTTGGGAGGGTTTTTTGCATGTTTTCCCCTTTCTCTGCTATACATATAGGGAAAGGGGCGATGGTGAATGAAGGGAAAGGATTCGATTTTGGCCGGGGCCCTGCTCCTAACCGCCACAAACCTCTTCCTGCGGCTGATTTCCATCCTGTTTAACGTCTTTCTCACAGATCGGATCGGTGCGGCAGGTTTGGGGCTTTTACAGCTCATTTCTACAGTCAGTGTATTTGCCCTCCTCATCGGTTCCTCCGGCGTTCGAGTGGCTGCTATGTTCCTTAGCGCAGAGGAATTCGGTCACAGACGTCCCGAGGGTGTCCGTGCCGCCATGACCGCCTGTCTAAGATACGGACTGCTCCTAAGTACCGCAGTCGGTTTTGCGGTCTTCCTTCTGGGGGATCATATTGCTCTGCATTGGTTGAGAGATATAAGAGCAGGCCTGTCTATCCGCTGTGTGGGGCTTTTTCTCCCCTTCACCTGTCTGTGCGGCATTATGACAGGCTATTATACTGCCTGTTCCCGAATCCGACAGTTGGTGGTCATAGAGATCGCAGAACGACTGGTATCCCTTGCGCTCACCGTGGCTCTCCTATTTATCTGGGCAAAGGAGGACAGTGAGAAGGCCTGCTGTGCCATTATTTTGGGCAGCTCTCTGGGCGCTATGGCAGATTTCTTCCTGCTCTACGGCAGTTACCGACGGGATATGAGACAGGTAAAGGAGAACAAGACACTCCCCATGAGAGCCCGTCTGTTTCGACTCTGCGTGCCTCTGGCGCTGAATGACTACCTCCGCTCCGGGCTGAATACTGTAGAACAGCTACTGATCCCTTACGGTCTTGCCCGTTACGGTGGATCTACACAGGAGGCTATGGCGGCCTACGGCACAGTACAGGCTATGGTTTTCCCCATTCTCATGTTCCCGGCAGCGGTCCTGTATTCCTTGTCCGATCTCTTAGTTCCGGAGCTATCCACTGCAAGGGCCACGAAGCGGAAGCTCCGTATTGCGGATCTGACAAACAAATGTCTCCGCCTCTGTCTCCTCTTCGCCTCTGCAGTGGGAGGATTCCTCTTTGTCTGCGGCAAGGAGCTTGGACTAAGGATCTACGGCTCGGAGGACGCGGGCCATTACCTCAGGATCTTCGCACCAATGGTGCTGATGCTCTATTTGGATGCCATTGTAGACGGTATGCTGAAGGGACTTGCAGAGCAGGTAAGCTGTGTGCGCTATAATACCCTGACCAACGCTATGGATGTTGTACTGCTCTATGTACTACTCCCCCGATACGGCATCCAAGGCTATATCTTCACCTTTCTGCTGACCCATGCCGTGAACCTGTGGCTCAGCCTCCGAAAGCTCATGGCGGTTTCTCTCTGTCGCCCCAAAGCAAAGGAGCTGATCCCCTGTTTTCTGTGTCTTCCTCTCTCTGTACTACTGTCCCACGGTTTGCCGGAGGGCTTCCTTCGTGGCCTTGGCTTTCTTCTTTTCCTTCTCTCCTCCGCTACTGTCACCGAGGCACTTCTCCCCCAAGATCGCCGCTGGCTAAAAAGTCTGATCCATAGAGCACGCTAAACAGGGCAGAATCCCATGATACAAAACCCGGTTCAACCGATTCGGAGGAAAGCTGTGTAGAGAAGAGCCTGCCGCAAAGAGACTTTGCAGCAGGCTCGGAGTTTATTGGAATGAACTTCTATTAGAAGGGCAGTGCAGCATGAGGGCCACTCATTCTGTACTCATTGCTGTGGTTCTGATAGCCCAGATAGTTGGGGCTGTTAACCGGGTCGGCATGGAGCCAGCCGGGCTTGTTATAGCTGTTGGTGCCGGGAGCGTCGGGGCAGTAAACATCGGACCATACGTGGCCGGTCCAGGAAACTGCGAAGTGGCAGTACCAGTGATCATAACGACCGGGAACGCCCAGCGCACGGGCGCAAGCATTCATCAGGTGAGCCATGTCACAGCAGTTACCGGCCTTTGCATTCCAAGTGCCGAGAGCACCACGCTGGGTATCGTAGTAGCTATCATAGGAGATCTTTGCCAGCATGAACTCCATGAGGTTGAACATTGCCTCATAGGTCGTGGAGGGCTTCTTATAGCCGCCATGAGAGCCGCTGCTGTATGCCATACCGGATCTTGCTACGGAAATAATGGTAGCATTGGTGGAGGGGCAGTTGGCAGTGGGTACCATGTACTGCTTGTATGCAGAGAAGTCATTGCCGAAGGAGGCATCGCCGGAGCCTACGCCCATGTACTCATACCAGGGCTTGACCTGTACGGAGTCGGGGAGCATGCCATTCTTTGCATAGTAGTCCAGAACAGTAGCCATGAGGTAGACCACACCGTGATGGTGCATCTGACCCAGAGCGGTGGTGCAATAGTTGGCAGCCTGTCCGTTATTGACCATGAAGTTATTGGTTCTGGTAGCCATATCCAGATACTCTGCCTTGGTGAGCTTGCCTGCAACCAGGGACTCGGTGGGGTTCTCAGGCTCTGCATAGGAGGGAACACTGAGGCTGCCGCTGGTCTGACCGTTATTGAGGCCGTGGATGACCTGACCTGCCAGATACAGATACTGTGCGGGTCTCAGGTTGGTAGTGCCAACAGTGATGGTGGTAGGCAGATCTTCCTCGGTTGCTACGTAGTTGACGATGTAGGTAGCGGCAATGACAACATTGGTGTACCAGTCATCGGTCATGGGAGGCAGGGAGGAAGTGGGCTGTTGCTCTGTAGGAGCAGTGGTGGGCTTGGTGGTGGTCTCGGTGGGCGCAGTGGTAGAAGGAACAGTCTCCTCTACAGTGCCGCCCCAGCCGTGGAAGGTGTTGTAGTTGGGAAGCTCGCCGTTATCATCGTACCATGCAACGATCCTTGCAAAGCCGTGAACCAGATCATAGTAATGGACAGGACCCAGATCAGAGCTGGTGCTGTAGTTGGGAGCCTGCTTGTTATTGTTGATCCATGTAATGGTACGGTTTGCCATATCCACATAGTCATAGCGGTAGCACTGACCGGTAGCATCACCCTGAGGATTCTCGGGCTCTGCAGCTACGGGAACTGTCAGCTCACCGGAGGTCTGACCCTTGTCCAGAGCAACGGTGACA
>JAFOZC010000086.1 GCA_017391305.1 Oscillospiraceae bacterium
CGGGCGACCACAGGTCGCCCCTACGAACAAATTCGGAAATCGAACTGCTCCATAAATCTCGGTTTGTGGGGATGCTTGAAGTTTGCACCCGGGCCTTGCCTCGCCCCGTGGGGAGAGGTACCTCCCGAAGGGAGGGGGAGAGGGGTCGTGCAGACAGTGGGTGGAGGGATGCAGTTTCGAATGAGGAATCGGTGCGGTGGGGCTGTGGGTGGTCTGTGGGAAGAATCGGTGCAGTGAGCCCTCTCAGGCGCTTCGCGCCAGCTCTCCCGGAGGGAGAGCCAAGGGCTTGGCGGGCATCGGGGGATGGAGGGAGAGCCAAGGGCTTGGTGGGCATCGATGGATGGAGCGATAAATTGCGGTTTGTCGAGCTGTTTGGGGCATTTATGTGGACTTTGTTGTGACGGGGTGGGGGTGTATTTTCCGAAGGGGGTTATATATGGGGGCTTTTCTGTGAGAGGGGATGGAAATTCCCCCATCTCGGAGGTGGGAGATGGGGGAATGTTTGGCTTTCTTATAGGCATTCTTGGCGGATGGATTCGATGGGGTTATCCTTGCGGAGCTTGGAGGCGGCGTAGAATATGGTGGTGAAGACGATGAGGAGGACACTTATGACAGCGGCTATCATTGCCTCAAGGGGGAAGATGTAGGCAAGGGTTCCGCTGTCGGCGGCGATGTTTTGGATTTGGGCATTTAGGAAGAGGCCTATGGGTATGCCCCACAGCAGGGCTTTGCCACCGTAGCTGAAGCACTCATACATCAGCATTAGGTTCAGATCCTTCTGTGTCATGCCGATACTGCGGAGCATCCCGAAATCTCTCCGCCTCAGGGCTACATTTGTAGACAGGGTATTGACAATATTGGCGATACAGATCAGGCAGATCAGTACAATAAAGCCGTAGGAGAAGATGTCCACCACCAGGATCATGGCTCTGGCGGCCTCCTCCTCTTGGCGATAGTCAATATAATCCATGTCCTTATATTCTGTCTTCATATACTCCGACGCTTTGTCATAGTCTGCGGCACTCAAGCACAGTGTTCCCAAGTCCTCGTAGCCTTTTGGTGCCACAGAGAGGGGAAGGATCAGCCCGATATAGTAGGGGCTGTCTTTTGCACTCTGTGAGATGCCATAGGGCAGGTCCTTCACGGTTTCACCCAGAGAAATACGGCGCAAATTCATTTCCTCCACACAGCTTGGCTCTGCCTCTGCTTCTCCGGTAAGAGGATCAATGAGATGGAAGGCGACCGGGTTGGAGCTACCTCCTGTCTGTTCCTGTCGCAATTCATATTGCATCCACTGCTTTCTCGGTGCTTCCTCTATATATCCTAAATCGTTTTCTACAAGAGGGATCAGGGAAAGGATTAGCTCTCCCTTTGCTCCGCTTTCATAGCCATAGGTCCAAGGCTCGTCGGTTGCAAAGGGATCTAAGCCCGAGGGGCAGTAGTAATACCACAATGTGAGAGAGTCAAGGGATTGGGAGAAGGGGGGATAGTGATAGGTGTACCTTCTGTAAATCCCCAGTTCATCCGCCATGGCATAGGTGATGAGCTCCTTATAACAGACCAAGGCCTTGGGATCCTTCGGATTTAGGTATTCCTTAGGGTCTAAGTTCTTTGACAGAAGATAGTCCTCCAAGATCTTATCTTCCAAATAGAATACTTGAATATCTGCCACAGGATCTACGGCCGGCTCGTAGGCTTCCTTGATGTCATCCCGATATTTGAGAAATTCCTCCGAGCGAGCCTCATCCTGCACATGGGTGAAGACATATTCCGTGGTGACATAGGCAGAGGCGCCGATAAAGTCCTTTTCCCGCAGTTCCTGCGTTTGGGAATAGGGGATAGGGCATTCAAAATCATAGCTCTGGGTGTTAATGGCCTGATCCGCAGTGCTACGAAGTCCTGTGGTGAAGCCGGCGGCAGAGAGGAAGAGCAAAAGGCTTACGATGAGAGAAATCAGGGTACTGCGGTATTTCCCTCTGCTAATACGATAATAGCTCTTGGCAAGGGTGGCGGGGAATCCAAAAGGAGAGGGACGGGGGGCTTTGATTTTTTTGGGAAGGCGGTAATCCCGATTCTGCCGTATGGCCTCCAAGGGGCTGATGGAGGTTGCCCGTTTCGCAGGAAGGGCGGCAGAAAGAAGCAGGGTCAGCAGAGCAAGGAGAGCTCCGATGCAAACGACAGCAGGGGAAAACACAGCCCGAAGGGTGACATCTCCCATACCATCGCCTATGATCAGGCTCAACCGATGTCGCAGAAGCCACAGGGTCACTCGGATGCCCAAATAGCCGCAAGCCGTACCTAAGGGAATCCCCGGCAGGGCGAGGAAGAGGGCCTCGGCATAAACCGCTGAGCGGAGCTGTTTCTTGGTAGCTCCCACACAGCACAGAAGTCCGAATTGCTTGGTTCGCTCCCCCATAGAAATAGAGAAGCTGTTATAAATCAGACTCACAGAGCCCACCACAATGATCAGACACAGCACCGCTGTGAGCAGGAGCAGGATGGTGGTAAAATTCTGATATTTCGATTGCCCGTATAGGGCCAGATAGGCTTCCTTTACCTCAATGTTGTGGAATTCCGCACCTTGGATCAGATCCCAAACCGCCTTTGGCGCACATTTGACATAGGCTCTGCTCCACAGAACGGGAGGCATTTCTCCCTCTGCCAAGGTCAGCATGGGGTACATGTCCATGCCGTTACCAAGATTGGTATCGGCATCCATATAGCCCACCACGGTATATTCCCCCAGGAAGGAAGGTGCGACAGCGCCTAAGTCCTGTACTGTGGGATAGCTGTCCCACTGCCGCAGTAGAGGCAGGGAAATACTACCGCCAAGGCTCGTAGGATAGCCATAGGCCTCCAGCTCCGGCAGGAGGACTTCACTGAGAAGCAGTTCCCTGTTGTTTTGAGGAAGCCGACCTTCCGTCAGCTTTATGGGCAGCATGTCAAAGTAGTTTCGGTCTCCTCCTGCCAAAAGAAGGGTGGAAAGAGGGCCTTCCCCATCCTCCTGTAGGGGAAGATAGCCGAGGGCTTGATATTCCCCCATTTTACGGATCTGCCGATTCCGGGACAGGGAGCTGACCTCCTCCTGGGTGAGATAATCGCAGGAGATAAAATAATCTCCCTCGGTGGAAATGTGGCTCTCTACCAACAGTGTCCAGAAGCTCAAGGCCATAGTGACTACGGCGGTGAACATGGCGGCGGAGAGGATCACACCCAGTACGGTGAGAAGACTTCGGATAGGGTTCTGCCTCATGGATTTGAGGGTAAAACGGCTGAGAATCTTCATCTGATCACCTCATCTCGGATGATCCTGCCATCCTCCAAGGTCAGAATGCGGTCTGCTTGCAGGGCGATGGATTCGTCATGGGTGATGACGATAAGTGTCTGCCCATAGCGGCGGTTGGACAGCTTGAGAAGCTCCATGATCTCCTGAGAGTTTCGGGAATCCAAATTGCCTGTGGGCTCGTCTGCCAGCACCACGGCAGGGGAGTTCATAAGGGCTCTGCCGATGGAGACCCGCTGCTGTTGACCCCCGGAAAGCTGATTGGGCAAATGCTGTTCCCGTTCCTCCAGTCCCAGAGTACGGATCAGCTCCTGCAAATGGGCCTCGTCCACCTTCCTCCCGTCTAAAAGCACAGGCAGGGTCAGATTATCCCGTACATTCAGCACAGGGATCAGATTATAGAACTGATAGATCAGCCCCACCTGCCGACGGCGGAAAATGGCAAGCTGATCCTCCTTTTGGGCAAAGACATCCCGACCGTTGAGGAAGACCTTCCCGGAGTCGGGACGGTCTACTCCCCCCAAAATATGAAGCAGGGTAGACTTCCCCGAGCCGGAGGGACCGACAATGGCCAAAAATTGCCCCTTCTCCACAGAAAAGGAAACATCGTCCAAGGCCCGCACCTCGTTGTCTCCCTTGCCGTAAATTTTTGTCAAATGCTCGATTCGTAATAACTCCATAGCTTTCTCCTTATCAAAAAACTATCCCATAGGTTCTGCCCCCTAAAAAATTCGGGTCTGTCTGCACCTTGCTTCCCTCCGAGGAGGGGGCTGTGGGGGATGGGGATAGTATAGCCTATGGCTGTGACAGGGACGTGACGGAAATGTGACAGATAGGTCATATGAACTGCTTGTAGAGCTTTAGGGTGAACCTTGCGCCCTTGCCCTTATTCTCCCCACGGATGCTACCGTTTTGGGCGGCTAGGATGCTTTGGGCAAGGGAAAGGCCGATGCCACAGCTCTTGGGATCTGTCTTGCTCCCTCGATAGAAGCGTTCAAAAATATGAGGCAGCTCCTCCTGTGGGAAGCCACCGCCTTCGTCCTCTACAGTGATTTCCGCAAACAGGGCTGTTGTCTTTCCCCTGATGCGGATCTCTCCCCCGGGAGGGCTGTGCTCTATGGCATTTTTCAGCACATTCCCGATGGCTTCTCCCGTCCAGACGGGATCGCAGAGAACCTCGCCCTCATCGCAATCTACGGAAAGTCTCTGCTCCTGTAGCTCCATGCTGATGGCAAAGGGGGCGATGGCATTTCTCAGGAGCTCATCCAGAGGAATGGACTCCTTGTGAAATTGGACGGTTCGGGCATCTAACTTCGACAGCTTCAGCAGAGCCTCCACCAACCATTGGGTGCGGTGAAGGAGACTGCGGAAATCCCGTAGGAGCTGTCTGCGCCTGTCTGCCTCCGTTTCCGAATTTTGCAACAGAGACAGGGTCAGGTGCATGGCGGTCAGGGGGGTGCGGAGCTGATGGGAAATATCCGCAAGGGAATTTGCAAGGAAGCGCTTGTCCTGCTCCAGAGCTTTCTTTGCCTCTGTCAGCTTCAAGGTCAGCTTCTGCACCTGATCTGCCAACAGGGACAGCTCTCCCTCCCGATAGTCCTCAATGGACAGGGGGCTTTCGTGGAGAAGGAGACGATCCAATGCCTCACTCATGCTCTGCAAACGGGTATAGCGCTGTTTTTCCGTGAAAACATAGATCCCTATGGCGAGAAGCTGGCTCAGAAGCACAAAGCACCCAAGGCTTCCGCCATAGAGAAAGGAAAGAAGGGTCAGAAGAGAGCCGAGACCAAGAAAGAGGTACAGCCCTTTGCGAAATTCGGAATTTCTCAGCATCCGTCCTCCTCCAATCGATAGCCCAGACCACGGAGGGTCTTGATATACCGGGGCTTTCCCGGATCATCCTCTAACTTCTCCCGTAAGCGTTTCATATATACGGTCAGTGTATTGTCATTGACAAATTCTCCGCCACTGTCCCAGATCTCCTCCAACAGGCGGTCACGGCTCAAGAGCTGTCCCTTGTGCTGTAGGAGCAGGAGCAGGAGCTTATACTCCAAGGCAGAGAGAAAAACCGCCCTTCCTCTCTTGGACACAGTTCCCTTGTCCGGGTCGAGGACGATGTCCCCTACGGTCAGCAGGGACTTCTGTCGGCCGTTTCTCCGAAGGACACTGCGGATCCGAGAGACCAATTCTCTGGGGCGGAAGGGCTTGGCGATATAATCATCTGCGCCCATATCCAGACCGGCTACCACGGAGAATTCGTCCCCGCAGGCCGTGAGAAAAATCACGGGAATGTTCAGCTCCCGTGCCTGTCTGCAGACCCCGAAGCCGTTACCCTCCTGCAGGGAAATGTCCACCAGAGCAAGGTCCGGCTGTTGTTCGCACAGCGCAGATGCGGCCTGAGTCTGACCGGTAGCGCTTATGATTCGGAAGCCCTCGCCCTGCAAAAAGGCGCTGAGGGTGGGGATCAGATCGGGATCGTCCTCTACCAATAACAGTTTCTCCATTGTGTATACACCTCCGTAAGAATTATAGCACAGGGGATCGGGATTTTCCATGATAGATTCGTCACATTTTACGGCAATGGAACAAATTAACAAATTCAAGGAGAAAATCCGGCGAAAATTCCTTGACAGGGGAGAGCAATAATGGTATTCTTTTCTTGAACAAAGTGATAAAATACAGGAGGTATCCAATGATGAAACGCATCCTATCCCTTGCTCTGCTTCTGGCGATCCTTGTGGGACTGCTACTGCAGGTGGCAATGCCCCGTGCCAAGGCGGCACCGTCGGCTTCTACTGACACGGTGACAAGTCTTTTTGAGGCTCGTTCTCAGGGGGTTCATCCCAGAATCTTTGCCAACAGCGAGGATTTTGCCCGAATCCGCAGGCTGGTACAGACCGATCCTTACATGAAGGCGCTGTATACCTGTATCTACAATTACTCTGTGGAGATGCTTACAGAGCCGGTCTTAGCCTATGAGATCCCCGATGGCAAACGGCTTCTCAGTGTCTGCAACAATGCCACCAACCGTATCACCTGGCTTGCTATGGCCTATCAGATCAGCGGTGAGGCACGCTTTGCCGACCGTGGGGTGAAGGAGCTTCTGAATGTCTGCGCCTTCAAGGATTGGAATCCCTCCCACTATCTGGACACTGCCCAGATGAGCTTCGGTGTAGGTCTGGGCTATGACTGGCTATATCATTACATGACGGCCTCCCAACGCAAGACGGTGATGAATGCCATCTATCGTCACGGTGTTTCCACCCAGCAGACCACCCAATCCGGCATGACCGCTACCCATAATTGGAATCCCTGGTGCAACGGCGGTCTGGCAGTTGCGGCGGCGGCCATCTTTGAGGATCATCCCATTGAATGTGCCGCTATCTTGTCCAATGCGGTGACCAATATCCAGAAATCTATGGTCTTTGCCCCCTCCGGGGCATATCCCGAGGGGCCGGATTATTCTAACGTAGGCTTCGGTATGACGGTGTGTCTCATTAACACCCTGGAAACCGTTCTCGGTACAGATTTCGGTCTTTCCGAGATTCGCGGTATGAAGGAATCCGGGAATTTCCTCATTGCCACCAACGGCTATCTCTACACCTTTAACTGGGGTGACGGGGCCTTTGCCCTGAAGGACAATGCGGCTCTGCACTGGTATGCCAACCGCTATAACATGCCGGAGCTATCCCTGTATCAGCGTCAGTGGCAGACCAACAACGGCAGGTACGATGTGTTCCTTTCCCTCATTTGGTACAATCCTGAGCTGGTGGAGGGGAAGTCCTCCCATGAGCCCCAGATGGACTATCTGATCATGAGCGACGAATATGAGAGCGTTGCTTCCTTCCGCAGTTTCCCCGGAGAGGCGCACCAGATCTATGCCGCCATAAAATCCGGCAGTAATCAGACCAACCACACGGATCTGGATATCGGCACCTTCGTAATGGAGGCAATGGGGGTGGCATGGTTCGAGGAACTGGGGAAGGATAACTATAATCTCCCCAATTATATGTCCCGAACCTCCGAAACCAGTGGCCGTTGGACCTATTACCGCAAGCGTAGTGAGGGGCAGAACACTCTGGTCATTAACCCCAGTATCTACGGCGGTCAGGATGTGGATGCCAAGTGTCAGATCAGCGATTATCAAAGCGGCTATGACGGAGGCTATGCCACGATCAATATGAAGAACGCCTACGACGGCTGTGGAGCTACGGCGGTAAAGCGCTCTCTGGCCCTCTTCGACAACCGTACCCGTGTCCGTCTCCGTGACGAGATCACCTGCTCCTCTGCCTCTACGATCTACTGGTTTGCCCATACCAAGGCAAACATCAGCATTTCCTCTGACGGAAAGACAGCCACCCTGACCAGAGGGGGAAAGACCTTACTGGCACAGATCGCCTCTCCCGACGGGGCAAAATTCACCCAAATGGATGCCAAGCCCCTGTCCTCCTCTCCCAACCCTGAGGGACAGAATGCCAACGAAGGCTACAGAAAGCTGGTCATCAAGCTGACCAAGGCTACCTCTGCTTCCATTACCGTATTCTTTACCCCTGTTTTAGAGGAAAACGATAAGGGAAAGTCACTGCCTACCTACGGCATTGCCAATACCTATAAGCTCCTGAATGAATGTGATCCCAAGGCGACCTTACAGCCCAACAGCGAGGGTGTGTACGAGATCTATGATGCAGAACAGCTTTGCCTCCTGTCCAAGATGGTTTCCGAGGGGAACAGCTTCTCCGGCAAGACCGTCCGTCTTATGGCAGATATTGACTTAAAGAGTCGCTCCTTCCGTCCCATTGGCGGCAACGGCTCGGGCTATGCCTTCAGCGGTACTTTTGACGGTAACGGCCATACGGTGAAGAATCTCCTTGTCTTCGAGCCGGATGGAGAGGGAGTGGGCTTCTTCGGCAAGACAAGCAAAGCCACCATTACCAATTTCGGCATTGAAAGCGGTTTGATCTTTGGCGGCAAGGCTTCCGCAGGCCTCACAGGCTACGGTGCAAATGTGACGGTGAAGAAATGCTTCAACCGAGCCAACGTCATCTCCTCCGGGGGCTACAGTGGCGGTCTGGTGGGACAGTTAAGCGGTACGAGCAGTATTACCTCCTCCTATAACAACGCTTATGTCAAGTCCTCCGGCTCCATTGCAGGCGGCATTGTGGGCTATGTTACCAGCAATACCACCGCAAGCTTGAGCGGCTGCTACCACGTGGGTACGTTAAGTGACACTACGGGGAAAACCGGTATGATCGGCTTCTACAACACCGGCTCTACCAATCCCATTGCTATGATCACGGTGAAGAACTGCCGTTCCACTGCGCCCATCAAGAGCAGTGAGATCACGGACAACAGCGCTCTGGAAAGCTACTCCGGCAACGGCAAACGGAAGGCTTCCCAGATGGTCACCGCCGCCCACGGTCTGGGCAGCAGCTATATCTATGACTGTGATTGGATCAACGACGGCTATCCCGTCCTGACCTGGCAGAGCAAAACCACTTTGCCGGAGGATCTGGTCCTGACCACAGCCTCACAGCTTCGGCTTTTGGCCTTCCAAGTCAACAGCGGAAAGGATGACTTCTCCGGCAAGACCGTCCGTCTGGGCAGAAGCATCGACTTAGACTCCAGAGAATGGACGCCCATCGGCGGAAATAACTATGAGGATGCCGCAAAGAAGTCCTTCCGAGGAACCTTTGACGGACAGGGCTATACGGTGTCCAATTTGAGAATTTCCACAGAATATTATTATCTTGGCTTCTTCGGCGCAAATGGAGGTACGATTCAGAACTTTGGCATAACCTCCGGCAGTGTCAAGGGAGCGAACAAGGTCGGCGGTCTTTGCGGAACAGCTTCCGGCAGGATTTCCAACTGCTTCAGCCGTGTTACCGTAGAGGGAACGGTCTATGCAGGTGGACTGGTTGGCATGGCAGGGAAGCTCTGTATCGAGAATTCCTATGCCAAGGGAAGTGTTACCGCCACGAACAATGCAGGAGGTCTGGTGGGCTACTATTCCAGCACTGCCGCCGGCTCGGAGATCAGCAATTCCTATGCCGCCTGCAGTCTCTATGGCAAGAACAACGGCGGTCTGGTGTGCGGTATCAACAGCGCTGTGACGGATCTGCTTATTAGCAATTCCTATGGGCTCAGCGGCCCGGCTCTCGTCTATTCTACCACAGGCTACAGCCTCAAGAACAGCTCCTCTCAATCTGCCGCCAATTTGAAGGCCAAGGCCACTGCCTTAGGCAAGGCCTTCCGAGGCGATGGGGCAATTGCCAAGAACGGTGGCTATCCCGTTCTCACCGTGCATACCTATAAGAGCCCCAATATGACGATCCTACAGCCCAATGCAGAGGGCATCTATGAGATCC